>JAYRDY010000028.1:0-15734 GCA_041909215.1 Cloacibacterium sp.
TACATGCTATCTCGCGCCACTTTTTCCCCAGAAAGCGAAAGAGAAAGCGCTCTGGTTGTAGGAATTCCCAGATGAAACATCGCTTCGCTCATCAAATATTCTCGGATGGATGAACGCAAAACGGCTCTACCATCTGCATGACGAGAATAGGGAGTTGCACCAGCTCCTTTCCATTGAATCTCTGTGAATTTCCCCTCAGAATTTTTGATTTCTCCTGCGTAAATGGCTCTTCCGTCGCCTAATTGACCAGCCCATTGTCCGAACTGGTGACCAGCGTAAGCCGTGGAAAAAGTTTTCATATTTTCTGGAAGCTTCGCAGCATTTAAAAAATCTTTATCTTGTTGATTTTCAATTTTACCCAAGCCAATTTCATCAGCTAAAGTTTCATTAAAATGGAGTAATTGAGCTTTTTTAAAACCATAAATTTCAGTTAAAGCAAAAAGGAAATTGGGTGTTTGCCTTTGCATAGGATTTCCTGATAAATCCCCCGGAAAAAACTCTAAATATCTCTGTGTAATTTTATCTAAATTCATTTTGCAAAACTAAGTGATTTGCAACAAAAAACCGCTTCAAAAGAATTGAAACGGTTTATATATTTTATTGATTAAAGTTTACCTCATCACTATTAAGCTTTTCATTTAGATTTTCTTCTTTTGGCTTATTCGTTGTAGGTTTATTTTCTTTAGGTTTTGGGTTTTTAATTTCATCAATAGTTCGTAAACCTCCTTCGTCGCCATATCCTCCAAGGCCTTGCAGATCTGCACAATCACCAGTCCAGTTAGATGGTTTTGCGAATTTATCTTCTGGTAAAATACCTAGTGATTTATCTGCCCAAACTTTTTTCATGAAAATACCCCAAATTGGGAGTGCCATTTTAGCACCTTGACCTTCGCCTGTACTAAAGAAGTGAGTTGCTCTATCTTCCCAACCAACCCAAACTCCTGTAGCTAGGTTAGGTGTAATGCCCATAAACCAACCATCTGAGTTATTCTGAGTAGTTCCTGTTTTGCCTGCAATTTCTACGGTTTCAGGAACGCCTAATCTTCTTAATTCTCCCGCTGCTGTACCAAATTTAGTAACCCCCATCATTAAATCTATCATGGTATAGGCGTACATTTCGTTCATTACTTCTTTGGTTTCGTTTTTCACTTCTTTAATTACTCTACCGTTGGCATCTTCTATACGCCAAATCATTTCTGGCTTCATGTAATTTCCGAAGTTTCCGAAAGTGCTGTAAGCTCCCAACATTTCGTAAATGGTAATATCGGTAGAACCAAGCGCAATTGCATATTCATTAGGCATTTCTTCTGTAACGCCTAAATCTCTAGCAGTCTGAATTACTTTTCTTGGACTTGTTGCTTCTATTAATCTTACAGCAACTGGGTTTTTAGAGTACGCTAATGCGTTTTTAAGCGTAAGGCTACCTCCTGAACCTTCTACTACCCAACTTCCTTTTACGTATGTTGCATTAGAAACGGTGGAACATGGCGTCATCCCAAGATTCATGATTGCAGTAGCATAAACGAATGGTTTGAAAGTAGAACCTACTTGTCTTTTACCTTGTTTTACGTGATCATACTGAAAGTGTTGCCAGTTGATACCGCCAACCCAAGCTTTGATATCACCCGTTGCGGGTTCCATAGACATAAGGCCAGCTTGTGCAATTTGCTTGTGGTATCTAATAGAATCATAAGGCGACATTTCTACTTCTTTTTCTCCTTCCCAAGTAAAGATGGATGTTTTAGTAGGTTTTTTGAAATCCATCATAATAGAATCTTCAGGAACGTTTTCTGCTACCAATTGCTTATACCTTCCGGTTCTTTTGATGGCTGCCATCATAATATCATCTATCTGTTTCTTTTTCAGGAAATAGAATGGTCTGTTAGGATTTCTGCGTTGTTCAGAATCGAAGCTTTTCTGTAGATTCGTCATGTGTTCTTTAATGGCTTCTTCTGCATATTTTTGCATTTTAGAGTCTAAAGTCACATAGATTTTTAATCCGTCACGGAAGAGATTAACATCTTTACCCGTTTCTTTTTCGTATTCTTCTAAATATTTTTGAATTTCTTTTTTCAAATAAAATTTATAGTAAGCAGAATAACCTTCATTAACGTTTTCTACAGGGTGAAAATCTACTTTAATGGGTTCTGCTTTTACTCGATCGTGTGTAGTTTGGTCTATGTAACCTGTTTCTAACATTTGGTCTAAAACCACGTTTCTTCTCTTAAGAGCTCTTTCGGGGTTTCTCATTGGGTTGTTTCTTACGGGGTTTTCTAGCATGGCTACAAACGTAGCAGCTTCTGAAAGTGTAAGATCTTTAGCCGATTTATTAAAGTAAATTCTTGAAGCCAATTCAATTCCGTTTGCATTGTGCAAGAAATCAAACTTATTGAAATATAGTGTTATAATTTCTTCTTTGGTATATCTTTTTTCTAAGCTTACTGCAACAGACCATTCTTTGAGTTTTTGGAATGCTCTTTCGATTTTATTTTGTGAAGCTGTACCTGTAAATAATAGTTTGGCTAACTGTTGTGTGATGGTAGAACCTCCACCTCTTGCGCCTCCGTATCTTATGGCTCTACCAATAGATTTGAGGTCTATCCCAGAATGTTCTCTAAAACGCTCATCTTCTTTTGCTTGTAATGCGTAGATAAGATGTTGTGGCAATTCTTTATAGGTAACAGGAATTGTTTTTTCTTTCTCGAATTTACCCAGTAATTGTCCATCAGAAGAGATAATTTCTGAAGCCACAAAGATGTCTGGATTTTCTAATTGTTTTACGTCTGGCATTTCTCCTATAAAGCCTTGAGAAATAGCAAAAAACAATAAGAAAATTCCTCCCACAATACCTAAAAAACTGTACCAAATGAATTTAACCCATTTTTTGTAACCGTCTTTTTTTTCTTTTTTAGGAGGTAGCGGAAATGTGTGTGTACTCCCTGGTTTTATTGTATTTTCCATAGTATAATTATGGTTGTGTTACATTTTGTATTTTTATTCCTACATCTTCAATCCCCTTCAAATCATTGGTTCTCATTGCTTGTGTAATCCCAATTATATACTTGCCTTTTTTAGGAAATGTATAATTGTTTTTATACAAAAATAAGATTTCTTTAGTCTCTCCAAATCCTGAGCCAATCCACTCGCCGTTGGGTTTTGCGAGGATGTAATTTAGAGTATCAACCTTAAAATTTTTATCGGCTTCTGACTTTACATAAGCCTTCACAAACAAATTGCTGTAGGGATAATCGTTATTATTTCTCACTACCAAAACAATGTTTTTAGGTGAGGTTTCCTCTACATTCAACTCGAATTTTAGTTCTTTTTTCTTATTCCAAACACCATCTAAAGATTGCATGTACACAACCTCATCTTTGTTTGAACAAGATGCCAAGAGAATAGAAACGAAAAATATTAGAAAATATTTATTCATCAGTCATTCTTTTTAGGTGGATATTTCTTTTTCGGTTTGTTGAATTTTTTCTGAGGCTTTTGCTGTGCATTATTGTTATTAGGCTCTGTTTTTTCTTTAACAGCATTATTGTCTCTATTATTGTTTTGAGGGTTTTTATTTCCAGAGTTTCTTGGTTTGAATTTCTGTTTTTTCTTCTCAAAACGATCGAGATTGTTTTCCTGAATTAAATCTACTGTTTCTGGCTTATCTGTGCTAGAGCTAGCTTTAACATCCTCTAAAGCAGGTGCTTTCTGATTTTTTTTATTGAAGGAAATTAGTCTTTTTACCTCGCTTACATCCAAATCATACCAAGCCATAGAATTGTCCATATAAGCAAACCACATTTTCTTTTTAAATACATCTATTTTAATGCAGAATGCTCTGCCTTTTTCGGTATCTAAAATGGTATTTGATGAAGGAAAATTACTGAGCGCATCAACATAAGAATCTAGCTCAAAATTGAGACAACATTTTAACTTACCACATTGCCCAGCCAATTTTAAAGGATTAATGCTCAGTTGCTGATATCTAGCAGCATTGGTATTTACAGAACGAAAATCGGTAAGCCAAGTAGAACAGCATAATTCTCTACCACAAGAACCAATACCGCCTACTTTGGCAGATTCTTGTCGGTAGCCAATCTGTTTCATGTCTATCTTTGTTTTAAAAGAAGACGCATACTCTTTAATTAACTGTCGAAAATCTACTCTCCCTTCTGCGGTGTAATAGAAAGTAGCTTTGGCGCCATCTCCTTGATACTCCACATCGGTAATTTTCATTTCCAAGCCTAAATTTCTTGCGATTTTTCTGGCTTGTAACTTGGTATTATCTTCTTTTTTTCTGGCATCTTGCCAAATTTCTACGTCTTTTTGGTTGGCTACTCTGTATATTTTTAGAATTTGCTCATCAGAAATAGTTTTTCTTTTCATCTGAATTTTAACAAGTTCTCCTACAAGGCTTACAACGCCAACATCATGTCCCGGATTAGATTCTACTGTAACCACACTCCCTACATGAAGCGGGAGGCTGTTTACATTATTGTAATAGCTTTTTCTATCATTTTTAAATCGTACTTCTACAAATGGGCACTTACTTTCTGTGGGTGCATTAATTGTAGAAAGCCAATCAAATACGCTTAATTTATAACTATTACCACAAGTATTTACGTTACCGCAACCTGTGGTGCTTTTGGTAGCACAAGAGTGATTAGAATCTCCGGATGAATTACATCCACAACTCATAATAATTTTTTAATTATTGCAAATTTAGTATAAATTTTACATTGAAACATTATGTAGAGAATCTTACCTTAAATTTTATAAAATTAATCGATTTTTAACATTAATTTTTATTTAATAAAAAATACTTAAAATAACCCCTATTTTATTGATAAAATAACAAGCGTAACACCCTCTATTTTAATGCTTTGCATAATGATTGTTTAATATTTTTTTCATTAAACTAAAAAGAAAAAATTAAACATCTGTTTATTATTAATAACATGATTTACAGATAATTAAATAACAAATATTTCAAACAAAATATATAAACACTTAAAACAACACCTATAATGTTTAACTGAATTAATATTTTTTTAACAATTATAAATAAAATAATTTTATATTTGGCCCAATAATTATCAATTAACATGAAAAGAATTTTAATTACTACTGCTCTTTTAGCCGGTATTATGACTTACGCGGGAGGCTTTAGAGTTTCTTTGCAAGGAGTAAAACAGCTTGCAATGGCTCACACGAGTGCACATACAGAAGATGCGAGTGTAGCATTCTTCAATCCAGCTGGTATTTCTTTTATACCGAACAAACTGAGTGTATCTGTTGGTGCATTCGGCGCTATATCTGAGGTTGAATATCAAAACTTAAACACATTAGAATCTTACAAAACAAGTAACCCTGTTGGTACACCATTGTACGCAGCTGTAACTTATAAAGTTTCTAATAGCGTTGCTGTTGGTCTTAGTGTTACTACCCCATTTGGGAGTACAGTAAAATGGCCAAACGACTGGTCTGGTAACGTAATGGTACAAAAAATGGAACTGAAGAGTTTCTTCTTCCAACCAATGATCTCTTACAAGTTCAACGATTGGGCATCTATAGGAGGTAGCTTTATCTACGCTAAAGGTCTTGTAGATTGGGATAAAGCCAATAAAACACCAGACGGAACTGTTAATATTAATGATGATAAAGCAACAGGAACTGGTTTCGGATTAGGTTTTTACTTGAAGCCAACTCCTAAGTTAGATTTAAGCATCGCGTACCGCTCTCCTGTAGATATGGAAGCCAAAAAAGGAGTGCTATCTGTAAATGTTGGCGCATTGTCATACAAAGAAAACTTTACCGCAACTTTACCATTAGTAGAAGAATACACAGTTGGTCTTACATACAAAGTAACACCAAAATGGTTGGTTTCTGCCGATTTTAATTACCATGGCTGGGAAAGATATAACAAGTTAACGCTTAACCTAGAAAACAGCGGCGCTCTTGTTACCCCTAAAAATTTCCACAATACGAAAACCTTCAGAATTGGTACACAATATATGCTAACTGATAAATTAGCTGGTAGATTAGGTTATTATTATGATGAGTCTCCTTATACTGATGAATATTTCATCCCAGAGACCCCTTCATTTGATGCAAACGTATTTACAGGAGGTTTAGGCTATAAATTTGGTAAATTTGGTGTTGATTTAGCTGCAGCCTTTGCCTTCCCTAAAGCTAGAGGCGTTAACAATACTTACTACGATTTTTACGGACAAGCAAAAGCAAAATCAACTTACCTAGGCTTAGGATTTACTTATAATGCATTTTAATTTTTAAAGACATGAAAAAAATATTAATATCTTCACTTGCATTTTCAGCTTTACTACTTGTAAGTTGTAAAACAGAATTTGACCAAGATGTAAAAGACATAACAGTTTCTAATGGCAATGCAGATTTTTCTAAATTTGTATCTATAGGAAACTCTCTTACTTCCGGATACAGAGATGGCGCATTATATCTTGATGGACAGAATGAATCTTTCCCTTCAATGATTGCAAAGCAAATGGCTCTTGCAGGAGGAAGCCAAACATTTACTCAACCTCTTATGCCCAATAATGTTGGTGGGTTTAGTGATTTGTATCTTGCATCAGGCAAAACAGATTTTTATGGAAAATTAACGCTGAGCGCTGCACTTTCTCCAACACAATCAACACCTGTTGCTAACCTTGATGCTATCGGAGGAGCTGGTAAATATTTCAACAACATGGGAGTTCCAGGTGCTAAATCATTCCACTTGGTAAGCCCAGGATACGGTAGCGCTGCTAATTTAGCTGCTGGCAAAGCAAACCCTTATTTTGTAAGATTCGCTACATCTGCAACAACAACTGTTTTAGCAGACGCTGCAGCTCAGAAACCAAGTTTCTATACATTATGGATTGGTAATAATGATGTACTTTCTTATGCTACATCTGGAGGTGCTGGTGTTGATAGAAAAGGAAACTTAGACCCATCTACTTATGGTTCTAATGATATTTCTGATCCTAATGTGGTAGCAAATGTTATCAAGACAGTTATTACAAGCTTAAAAACGGCAAACGCAAACTCTAAAGGAGCAATTGCTAATATTCCTTATGTAACTTCTGTACCTTATTTTACAACCGTTCCTTACGATCCTTTTACAGGTAAAATCACTACAGAATCTGCAGCACAATTAATGTCTATGCAAGCATATGGAAAATACAATGCTGGTTTAGCTACCGCAAAAGCAGCTCAATTAATTACCGAAGAAGAATATAACGCTAGACTTATTTCTTTCAAAGCTGGCACTACTGCTGTTAACGGAGCTGTAATTGTTGATAAAGATCTTACTAACCTTACAGGATTAGGTCTTCCTTCTATTAGACAAGCAACAGCTAAAGACTACATTTTATTACCAGCACTTACTTTAATTAAAGATCAAGAAATCGCAAAAGGAGGCACGGCAAATCCACTTGCAGATAAATATGTATTAACTGAAAAAGAAGCAGCTAAGGTTATTACCGCAACAGATGCTTACAACGCTTCTATAGCAAGTTTAGCAACAGCTTATGGACTTGCACTTGTAGATTCTAATGCTAAAATGAAAGAACTTGGTAGAGCTTCAGGCATCCAGTTTGATGGTGTAAAATACACTGCTAAATTTGTAACTGGTGGATCTTTCTCTCTTGACGGGGTACACCTTACAGGTAGAGGATATGCAATTATTGCGAATGAATTTATTAAATCTATCAATCGTACTTATGGTTCAACATTACCTCAAGTAAATGTAAATAGCTATTCTGGCGTTACATTCCCATAAGGTTAATTAAAAACTTTTTATAAAAACCACCTGATTTATTTCAGGTGGTTTTATTTTTTTTTAAATTTGCGGAACAAAAAAAGTAAAATGGCTGACCAACCCACCTATCTGTTTTCCACAAGAACTAGCAAAGACTTAGCGGAAAAAATTGCCAATTTTTATGGGCAAGAATTAGGGAAAATAAACTTCCAAGAATTTAGCGATGGAGAATTCGAACCCGTACTAGACCAATCCGTAAGAGGCGGAAGAGTTTTTTTAATAGGCTCAACCTTTCCTCCGGCAGATAATCTACTAGAGCTTCTTTTAATGATAGACGCTGCAAAAAGAGCATCAGCAAAAAGTATCACAGTAGTAATTCCTTATTATGGCTTAGCAAGACAAGACAGAAAAGATAAACCTAGAGCTCCCATTGGTGCTAAATTAGTCGCTAATCTGCTTACCGCTGCGGGTGCAACTAGAGTAATGACGATGGATTTACACGCAGATCAAATCCAAGGTTTTTTTGAAATCCCAGTAGATCATCTATACGCTTCAACTATTTTTGTTGACCATATTAAATCCTTAAATTTAGAAAACCTTACCATTGCTTCTCCTGACATGGGTGGAGCCAAAAGAGCGAAAAATTACGCAGGTTATCTAAGTGCAGAAGTAGTAATTGCTTATAAAGAAAGAAAAAAAGCCAACGTTGTAGAAGAAATGTTCTTGATAGGTGATGTAAAAGACAGAAATGTAATCCTTATTGATGATATGATTGATACCGCAGGTACACTTTGCAAAGCTGCAGAAATTTTGATGAAGAACGGAGCAAAATCTGTAAGAGCAATGGCAACACACCCTGTACTTTCTGGTAAAGCCTACGAAAATATAGAAAACTCGCAGATTGTAGAAGTTATCGTAACAGATACCATCCCTGTAAAAGCAAAATTATCATCAAAAATAAAAGTTCTTTCTTGTGCTTCTCTTTTTGCAGACGTAATGAAAATGGTACACGAGCACAAATCCATCAGCAATAAATTTATTATTTAAAAAAAATCACTATATTTGCACCCTAATTTTTTAAATATAAAAAAATGAAATCTATTACAATTCAAGGTACAAAAAGAGAAAACGTGGGCAAAAAGTCTACAAAAGCTCTACGTGATGCTGAATTAGTTCCTTGTGTTGTTTATGGAGGTGAGCAACCATTACATTTCTCTACTGAAGAGAAATCTTTCAAAAACTTGGTTTACACTCCTGAAGCGCACACGGTAGTAATTGAGCTAGATGGTAAAAAAATTGATGCTGTTCTTCAGGACATCCAATTTCACCCAATTACAGACAAAATCTTACACGTTGATTTTTACCAATTAAGTGCTAACAAGCCTGTGGTAATGAGTGTTCCTGTAAGAATAACTGGCCGTGCAAAAGGTGTTGTAGCTGGTGGTGTTCTTAGACAATCATTCAGAAAACTAACGTTAAAAGCAATTCCTGCTAACTTACCAGACGAAATCGTTATTGATGTAACTCCATTAAGAATTGGTAACAAACTTTATGTTGGTGATATCAAAAATGATGCTTACACTTTCTTACACCCAGACAATGCAGTAATTGCTGCTGTTAAGATGTCTAGAAATGCTATGAAAGCTGGTGCTGCAATGGTAGATGAAGACGAAGATGAGGAAGAAGTAGCTCCAGAAGCAGAAACTCCTGCTGCAGAATAATTTTTAAAGAAATTTTTTCTACATATTTAAAACCATCGATTTATCGGTGGTTTTTTCTTTTTTTATACACTTTAAAAAATTCGGAATTTAAATTTAACTTTTATTAAATTTGATAATCAAAGTATTGAAAATTAGCCAATGAAACTTAAAGACGAAGAAATTATATTGCTAATGTCTCAGCCGATTTCTTCGGAGAAGGGTTTGCGTGCAATGATGGACACCTACCAAAGTAGGTTATATTGGCATATCAGGCGGTTAATTGTTCAGCAAGATATTGCACAAGATGTTTTGCAAGATACATTTATAAAAGCGTATCAGAATTTTGGTCAGTTTAAAAAAGACAGTCAATTATACACTTGGTTGTATAGAATTGCCACCAATGAAGCTTTACAACAACTGGCAAAAATGAAGAAAATGCAAAAAACAGATGAAGATGCAGAATATTATATGCAAAATCTCGTCGCACAAAATGCAGATCACAATGCAGAAGAAATACAGATTTTATTGCAAAAAGCCATTCAGACTTTGCCTGAAAAACAAAAATTGGTTTTCAATATAAGATATTATGATGAATTGCCTTTCGAGGAAATCAGTAAAATTCTTGAGATAAGCATAAGTTCTTGTAAAACCAATTACCACTATGCTAAAGAAAAAATAGAAGATTACATTCGTGAGAATTATGAAAAATAAGCTTCTTTAAAATTATAAGATATGAAAGAGTTTAATATAGATAAGTTAGAAAAAAAGACACCTTACCAAATTCCTGAAAATTTTTTCGAGGAAATGCAGCGAAATGTGCTCAATAAAATAGAAAGTAAACCTAATAAAAAAACCAAAACTTTTCGTTTAAATTATAGCGTAATAACCTCTATTGCGGCTACTTTAGTACTAGTTTTCGGTTTTACCTTTCTTTGGAAAACCAACCAAACACAAATTGATAAACCAAAAGAAGTAATTGCAACTGCAGTTCCTGATAATCATCAAAACGCCATCAATTCAAAACTATTAGAAAATACAGACGTTGCAACTATAGAAGAGGTGCAAAAAACCATCAAAAGTGTAGAACAAGCAAATAACACTACCGAATCTAAAAAAAATACTGTGAAAATAGCTTCTGCTTCTTCTGAAGAAAAAAATTATAATGAACTATTAAATGCTTTATCTGATGCGGAACTTGCAGAAATAGCCACCAATTCTGATCACGATATCTATTTAGAATTGTATAATTAAAAATCAAAAAGATGAAAAATCTAACTTATATATTTGTTTTCTTACTTTCATTTGTGTTTACAAATGCTCAAGAAACACCAAAACCAGATTTAAAAAACGTGACTCCCGAACAAAGAAGGGAAATTATAAAAAAAATGTCTCCTGAACAACGCCAAAAATTAATGGAAGACGCCACAATAATAATGGCAATAAGAAAACTGACAATTCCTCCAGAAAAACAAGATGCTTTTAAAAAATTAATGAGCGAATATATTCAGAGTCAAAAAACCATAAAAGATAAATTCAAACCAGATTTTTCTAAAGAAAACCTTTCTGATGCAGAAGCGAAAAAAATGCTGAACCAGAGTTTTCAACTTGGACAAGAATTATTAGACAACAGAAAAGTATATGCCGATAAATTTTTGAAAATTCTTACACCTCAACAAGTTTTAAAACTTTTTCACCAAGAAGGAAAACTAAGAGAAAAATTTATGGAGCGCCGTGAAAGAATGGGGCCACCAAAAGGAAGAGGACCGATGATAGAAGAACCTTATCAAGATTAATATACAATTCTCCGAAAATTTCTTTCGGAGTTTTTTATTTATAGGAAATTCCCTTAAAATCAATATCTTTGCAAATCATTGAAAAAGAAGAATGAAGAACATTAGAAATTTTTGCATAATCGCACATATCGACCATGGGAAATCTACCCTTGCAGACAGACTTTTAGAATACACCAACACGGTGACTTCCAGAGAATTGCAAGCGCAAACCTTAGATGATATGGATTTGGAAAAAGAACGTGGTATTACCATAAAATCTCACGCCATCCAAATGGATTATGAATATAAAGGCGAAAAATATATTCTTAACCTGATTGATACACCAGGACACGTAGATTTTTCTTACGAAGTATCTCGTTCTATTGCCGCTTGCGAAGGTGCTCTTCTGATTGTAGATGCAGCACAAAGCATTCAGGCACAGACAATTAGCAACTTGTATTTAGCACTAGAAAACGATTTAGAAATCATCCCAATCCTGAATAAAATTGATTTACCTTCTGCTAATCCAGAAGAAGTTACCGATGAAATCATGAACCTTATTGGTTGTAAATACGAAGACGTTTTGCGTGTTTCTGGTAAAACTGGTGAAGGCGTACACGAACTTTTGGAACAAATTGTAGAAAGAATTCCTGCGCCAAAAGGTGATGAAAACGCACCGCTTCAAGCTTTGATTTTTGACTCGGTTTATAATCCTTTCCGTGGAATTGAAGCTTATTTTAAAGTAGTAAACGGTAAAATTTCTAAAGGAGAGAAAGTAAAATTCATGGCAACAGATAAAGTCTATGAAGCCGATGAAGTAGGAACGCTGAAACTAAAACAAGCTCCGAAATCTGAAATTAAATGCGGAGATGTAGGCTATATTATTTCTGGGATTAAAGACGCAAGAGAAGTAAAAGTAGGTGATACCATCACTTCTATGGTAAATCCTGCTGCCGAAGCTATTGATGGTTTCGAAGATGTAAAACCAATGGTTTTCGCGGGAATTTATCCTATTGAATCTGAAGATTTTGAAGAATTAAGATTTTCTCTAGAAAAATTAAGGCTGAATGATGCTTCTTTGGTTTTCGAGCCAGAAAGTTCTGCGGCTCTTGGTTTCGGTTTCCGTTGTGGTTTCTTAGGAATGCTTCACATGGAAATTGTACAGGAACGTCTTGATAGAGAATTCAACATGAACGTAATTACTACGGTTCCTAACGTTTCTTACTATGGTTATTCTAAAAAAGAACCGAATGTTCCGATTTTGATTAATAACCCGTCAGAAATGATGGATCCTATTGCTTTAGATCGTGTAGAAGAACCTTATATCAAAGCTACCATTATTACAAAATCTGATTTTGTGGGTGCGGTAATGACGCTTTGTATAGAAAAACGTGGCGAAATTGTAAACCAATCTTATTTGACTTCAGACCGTGTAGAATTGGTATTTAACATGCCTTTGTCAGAAGTTGTTTTTGATTTTTATGATAGATTAAAGTCAATTTCTAAAGGTTATGCTTCATTTGATTACCATCCAATTGGTTTTAGAGCTTCAAAATTGGTGAAAATGGATATTTTGATTAATGGAGATATGGTAGATGCACTTTCTTCGTTAATTCACGACAGCAACGCGTATTACATTGGTAAAAAAATGTGCGAAAAATTAAGAGAACTCATTCCTCGTCAACAGTTTGATATTGCAATTCAGGCTGCTCTTGGAGCGAAAGTTATTGCAAGAGAAAACGTAAAAGCTCTGAGAAAAGACGTTACTGCAAAATGTTATGGTGGTGATATTTCCAGAAAACGTAAACTCCTAGAAAAGCAGAAAGAAGGAAAGAAAAAGATGAAACAAATTGGTAGAGTCGAAGTTCCACAATCTGCATTTATGGCAGTTTTGAAATTGAATGATTAAACGTAGGGACAAGTCGCAACTTTTCCTTACTTTAAATACCAATCCACAGAAATTTCTGTGGATTTTTTATTACTTTTATCAAATGAATTGGAAAACAATATCTAGTACGATAATTCTTTTTTATATTTTATTTTTGGTTATCTCAACCAAATTATTTCTTAATATTGGAATTACTTTAGGAACACTAATGGAGTTTTCAGTTATCCCACTTCTGATAATTACATTTACACAACTTATTTTATATTTTTTTCTTTGGAGAAAAGATAAGTTTATACAAAATTCTAATTTTTATGCTTTTCTCCTGAATCTTCTTTCATTTCTTCTCTTGACTTTTTAATTTAAATTTTCCTCTCAATGAAAAAAATCACACTACTTTTTCTCGTTCAAACTGTATTTTCCTTCGCTCAAGATTTCAAAACACCTTACGAAAAAGGCAACGGAAACCAAACCACTACTTACGAAGAAATGGTGAAATTTTATGAAGATTTAGACAAAAACTTCGAAAGCATTTCTGTTGTAGAAAAAGGAAAAGATGACAACGGAGAACCTATTAAAGTGGTGATTTTTGATCATTCTAAAAAACAAAATACTTCTGTAATTCTCATCAATAATGGAATTCATCCTGGTGAAAGTGACGGAATTGATGCCACGATGATGCTGATGCGAGATTTGGCTTTAGGAAAAATAAAACTTCCACAAAACACCAAAGTTGCAGCAATTGAAGCATACAACATTTCTGGAATGCAAAGACGCGGGAAATTTTCAAGAGCCAATCAAAATGGGCCAGAAGAATATGGTTTCCGAGGAAATGCCAGAAATTTTGATTTGAACAGAGATTTCATCAAAAATGATACAGAAAATGCCAAAGCTTTTCAAGAGATTTTTCATTGGCTAAAACCGATTTATTTTATTGATAATCATGTAAGTAACGGCGCAGATTATCAGTACACTTTTACTTATATTTCTACCAATAAAGAAAGATTAGGAAATTCTCTCGGGACGTATTTTCATCAAGAAATGCAACCGAAACTGATTCAAAATATGGAGAAATCTAAAATTTTGAACGTTCCTTACGTCAATATTCACGGAGATTCTCCAGATGAAGGTTTTCCTGCTTTTATGGATTCTCCTCGTTATGCAACTGGTTACACTACCCTTTTTAACATTCCGGGAACTGTAGCAGAAACGCACATGCTAAAACCTTACCAAGACCGCGTAAAAGCAACGTATGAATACATGAGACACTCCATCAATTTTGTAGATGAAAATTACTTGGATATTTCTAAAAAAAGAATGCAAGAATTGACCAATTATTTACCAAATAAAAAATACGCAATTCGTTGGAAATTAGACAGCACCAAATACAGTTTTATTGATTTCAAAGGTTATGAAGCAGGGAAAAAGCCTAGTGAAATTTCAGGGAAACCAAGACTTTTCTACGACAGAAATAAACCTTTCACCAGAAAAGTAAAATTCTTTGACACTTATAAATCAGACAAAGAAATTACAATTCCAAGTTATTATGTAATCCCGAAATCTGAAGGAAAAATCATTGAAAATTTAAAACGTAATCAAATCAAATTCAAAGAATTACAATCTGATTCTTTAATCACAGTTGAATCTTATAAAATCGTAGATTTTAAAACCGTAAAAAATCCTTACGAAGGTCATTACTTGCATTTTGATACTCAAGTTTCATCAGAATTAAAGACTAAAAAATTCAGAAAAGGAGATTATTTGGTTTCTACAAAACAAGAAGGCGTGAAATTCCTCTTAGAAACACTGGAACCAGAAGCGGTGGACTCTTACTTTAACTGGAACTTTTTCGATGGAATTTTGGGACAAAAAGAGTATTTTTCTGACTACGTTTTCGAAGATACTGCAGCAGAATTATTAAAAACCAACAAAGCGTTAAAAACAGCTTTTGAACTGAAAAAAGCTTCGGATGCTAAATTTGTAGAAGATGAAGCAGCGCAATTAGATTGGGTGTACAAAAATTCAGAATATTACGAAGGTACTGTAAATCAATATCCTATTTATAGAATTCGGTAATTTAAAAATAGATTTTAAAACCATTAAGCAAGAATTAAGAGATTAAGTTTATTAAGAAAAAACTCGAAGAATTAAAACTTATTTTTCTTAATTCCTTAATAAACTCTTAATGTTAGAAAAAGGTTTTCAACGTTTTAAAAATCATGAACATCCGCAATCTTTGTCGCAATGTGTTCTTTTACTATCAAATTTTTTTGGAGAAAAAGTTTTTTTAATGATTTTATAAATAGAATAACTTGCCGCCAATAAAGCTGCAAAAATGATAACGTATTGAAGGACTAAACTTTCCATGACAAAAATCTTATGACAAAATTACATAATTATTTTGAACTATTCTAAATAAAGATTAAATTTGTAACATGGATTTCAGAACTAACCCTTATTTCAATCTTGTTGTTCCAAATTTGGAGAGCAAAAACTACGAACAATATTGTGGTAAAAAGAAATGTTGCAAGAAATTTAAGAAAGGGAAAAGATGTAAAAAATGCCCAGGAAGAGATAAAATTTCTTAAAACTAAATCAGATTTCTT
>JAYRDY010000029.1:0-15514 GCA_041909215.1 Cloacibacterium sp.
ATTGGATAGAAATAGTAAAAAATGTAAATGGAAAAGACTTTTACGTTTGGAAAAGAGATATTGAATATTATTAAAGAAAATTGAAGAAAATAGCCTACATAGAACTTGACACGCACGCAGAAATTGCGCTGAATTTTATGGAATTGATGAACGATTCCCAAGAATTTTCTGTGGATTATTATTTCAGCGAAAAAATTCTGAAAACGCTTGGTTTACAAGAAACGGAAAACATCAAAAAGGTTTCCGCCGACAATATTTTACAAAATTTGTCTAAATACCAATTGCCAAATACCCAATACGATTTAGTTCTTATCGGGACTGTTCATCGCTATTTCAGTTTTTTTGAGAGCGTTGCAGAGCTATTTAACACTTCCATTATTTGTCATAATCTAAATTTTGTGAAGGCTTCAAATTTTGATTTGTTGAAGTCTATTTTCAAAGAAGATCATCAATATCGATTAAAATTATTGTTGAAAGAAGGTTTGCTGAGGAAATCGAAAGTTTATCAAAAAGCGAAGAATCTTTTGGTTTTAGACGAGAATTTAGCCCAAGAAAATTATAAGAATTTGCCGATTTTTCACACTAAATTTTATGATGATTCAACACAATCAGTAGAAAAAGAAAATTTAACTATTGTAATTCCAGGAGCTGTTTCACAGAAAAGGAGAGATTATGATAAAGTAATTAAAGAATTAAAGAATTTAGAATTAAATTTTGATAATTACGAGTTCCGTAGGAATGAAACGTTTGTAGAAAATAATCTGCAAGAAAAAGGAAGTTCCGTAGGAACGACACAAAATCTAGAAATTATTTTTCTCGGAAAAGCGCAAGGAAATGAATTAGAAATGCTTCAAAATTTTGAACAGAATAAACCAGAAAACATTTCCATCAAATATTTCACTGAAAAAGTTCCTCAAAATGTTTTTGATGAATATATGCAAAAAGCGGATATTTTGTGGTGCCCAATTCAGCAAGAAACGGAATTTTTCAGTCAAAAAGAAATCTATGGAATTACCAAAATGAGCGGGAATATTGGCGATGCCATCAAATTTGGGAAATTGGCGATATTTCCAGAGAATTATCCTTCAAAATATCCTTTCATCATTCCTGAAATTGATGATTTAGAAGCGCAATTAGGTGTTTATCAAAAACATTTAGAATATCATTTTCAGGAAAAATTCAGTAAAGAAAAAGTATTAAACCAACTAGAAAAAACTATTTTTGCACTGTTGTAATTTTTGATTTTGCCTATTATCCTAAAGGATTCATCAAAATTTACTTATTTAAAAAACAACCAATGAAACTCTATCAATTTCTTACCGAAACTTCGCAATATATTGTTCCGCAGTTGTATAAACAGCGATTTTTCAAAAAACAAAATCAGTTAACGCGCGAAAATATTATTGCCAGAAAAGTAGAGCCAGAATTGCTGTGGTTGACGGATTTTCTGCCTAAAAATGCGGTTTTTATAGATGTTGGCGCAAATGTTGGGCATTTTTTATATCAATTAGATTATCATCTTTTTCCACAGAATATTTATGCTTTTGAACCGAATAAAGCTTTGAACAAAAAACTAAAAAGATTGTTCCCGAAAGTGAATGTTTTTTTGGTGGCTTTGTCGGATGAAAACACAACTGCAGAATTTAAAATCCCTGTTCTGAAGGGGAAACAAGTGAATTCTAGAGGGACTTTGCAAACAGATTTTAAAGAAGAAAACGAAGAAAAAACGGTTATTCAGAAAGTAAAAGTGGTAAAGTTGGATGATTTTGAGCCGTTGAAAAAACTGAAAAAACTGGATTTTATTAAAATTGATGTAGAAGGAAACGAGATGAAAACGCTGCGAGGAGCGAAAGAAACAATTCTAAAATTCAGGCCAACATTAATGGTAGAAATGGAGCAACGTCATCACAAAGAACCGTTATGGAATTTGATTGCAGAAGTAGAAAATTGGGGTTTTGAAGCGCATTATCTCGATAGAAATTCTTTTGAACTAAAGAAACTCACAGAAGCTTTCATCAATTCTCAAAATGCTATCTTTGTAAAAGATTACCAAAATTACATCAATAATATTATTTTTAAATCTGTTTAAATCATTCATTACCAATTACTTATTATTTATAAAAAATGAGCGTAGTAGCAAGGCAAAGTTTTAAATATTCCATCATTGGTTACCTTGGTTTTTTGCTGGGGACGTTTTCTACGCTTTTTATTTTCACTTCAGATTTGGAGTATTTTGGTAAATTAAGATTTATTTTACCTGTTGCGCAAATGTTGATGCCCATTGTTATTTTCGGGTTGAGCTATTCTAACGTTTATTTTTTTTGTAGAGCAAAAGAAGTTGGCAAAGAACAGAATTTTCTTTCCATTTCTTTATTGATGGTTTTTATCAATTTTCTTATTTTTTCTCTCGGTTTTTATGCTTTTTTCTATCTTTTTCCGGGTTTTCAGAAAGATTTAGAAGTTTGGAATATGAAAAGGCTAATTTTGCCGCTTATTTTGGTGTTGTCTCTTTCGGCGGTGCTCAATAAATATATTTCTAACTATAAGAGAATTGTTGTACCGAATATATTTGAGAATCTTTTCCCTAAAATCGCAAATCTTGGAGCATTTTGTTTGTTTTTTTACATCGGTTTACCAGAAAAATTATCTTATGTTTTTTTCTTTGCGGTGTTTGTTTTTGCTTTTTTGGGATACATTTTTTACACCAATAAATTAGAGAAGCTGAAGCCAGATTTTAGCATTTCTTATTTCAAAAAAGATAACCTTTGGAAAGAAGTTCTTAATTATAGTTTTTATGGTTTTTTAGGGAATTTGGGGAGCTTTCTTGCCCTCAATATTTCCAATTATATGATTGGTGAAAGATTAGGCTTTGAGGAAAACGGAATTTACAGCACTATTTTTTCAATCGTACAATTAATTTCTATTCCAGCAATGGGTTTGTACAATATTTCTGCGCCCATCATCAGCAAGCATTTTGCAGAACACACCATCAAAGAATTAGATGTTTATTACAAAAAAACATCACTCAGTTTATTTTTTTTAGGTTTGGTTTTATTCTCTTGCATTGCAGTAGGTTATCCTTATCTTACCGATTTTATGCCCAAAGCAGGCAAATCTTTGCTAGAAGCACAACCGCTTATTTGGGTAATAGGGTTTGCATTGTTGTTTGAGTTGGCAACAGGTTTCAATAGTCATATCATTTCCATGTCAAAATTTTATAGATTTAATATCTATGTCATGCTTTTTTTGGCCATTCTTACCACAGTACTCAATTTATATTTCATTAACAATACCAGTTTAGGAATTTTAGGAATCGCCATTTCTTATGCCATTTCGCTTATCTCATTCAACTTAGCAAAAATCATTTTTAATTACATTAAATTTAGAGTTTCGCCGTTTACAATAGAGATGTTGTACAGTGTAATTTTGGCGACATTAGCCATTTCTTTAGCCATAGTTTTACCGGATTTCAAGAGCAACTTTCTTAATTTGCTATACAAGCCAGCATTGGTAATGTTGGTTTTCTTTGTGGGGAATTATTTCATGAAAATTTATCCATTAGAGAAATATCTCACCAAAGATTTTTTTAAATCTATTCTGAAATTTTAAAAAAAAAACTCTCAAATCTCAAATTTTTTAGGGCAATCTTTTTCTGCCCAAACAATAAGCCGCGCAAGAAAAAGTCGGGCTATCCATTACAATCTTTTTTTTTAAATTTTAATTCTTCAACAATAAAAAGAAAAATTTCAAAAAAAAGGATTTTCATTTCTATCCCTATTGCGGAAACATATACCATTTAAGCAATTTTCCGCGAAAAATTTATAAAAAAAATGTAAATTTGCGGTTTAGAAATAATTATGGATAGAATTAAAATTCACGACAAGACTTTCGTTCCTTATCTTAAACACGACGAGCTTCAAGAAGTTATTAAAGAATTAGCCCAAAAAGTATATGAAGATTACAAAGACGAAGTTCCTGTTTTTGTAGGCGTTCTTAATGGCGTCATCATGTTTTTCTCAGATTTTCTTAAATATTACCCTGGGCAATGCGAAATTGCTTTTTTACAAGTGAGCTCTTACACCGGTACACAATCTACAGGGATTGTTTATAAAAAGATGGATCTTACCAAAGATGTAGAAGGCAGACACATTATCTTAATGGAAGATATTGTAGATACAGGAAACACTTTAGAAAGCTTGTTCGAGTATTTTAAAAACACACAACGTCCTAAATCGTTAAAGGTAGCTTCGCTTTTAATGAAGCCAGATGTCTTTAAAAACAGATTTCCTATAGATTATGTAGCAAAAGAAATTCCTAACAAATTTGTTTTAGGCTACGGATTAGATTATGATGAGTTGGGTAGAAATCTTCCAGATTTATATCAATTAGAAGAAGGTAGAATTAATCATTAATTCAGGAAAAAGAATACAGCACAAGCAAGTACTTTAATTTAATATTGAAATAAACACCAATTTATATTTTAAACAAAAATTAAATCACAAAATTCAAATCTAAAGAAAATGATAAACATCGTTCTATTCGGGCCTCCAGGAAGTGGTAAAGGAACCCAAGCTCAGAATCTTATTGAGAAATTCAACCTTAAGCAAATTTCTACAGGAGATTTATTTCGTTATAATATGAAAAACGATACGGAATTAGGTAAACTCGCAAAATCTTACATTGAGAAAGGACAACTGGTACCAGACCAAGTAACTATTGATATGTTGATAGACGAAGTGAAGAAACCGACTGATGCTGCAGGTTTTATTTTTGATGGTTTCCCAAGAACAGCTGCACAAACAGAAGCTTTGGAGGGTATCGTAAAAGATATTTTGAATGATGATATTGATGTTTGTTTATCATTGGTTGTAGAAGACGAAATTCTGGTACAAAGACTACTAAAACGTGGCGAAACGAGTGGTAGAGCAGATGATAGCAATGAAGAAATTATTAGAGCTAGAATTACTGAATATTATGCAAAAACTGCTGAAGTAGCAGAATTATATAAAAAACAAGGCAAATACGTTGAAATAAACGGAGTAGGAGAAATCTCTGAGATTTCAGAAAAACTTTTTGCCGAAGTAGAAAAAATTAAATAGTTATTCGTTGCTAGTTGTCAGTTGTTAGTAAAAATATAAATTTTGATACTATTTTCAGACAACCATCAACCAACAACCAACAACTAAAAAAATGAGCAATTTTGTAGATTACGTAAAAATCCATTGTAAATCTGGTCACGGAGGTGCAGGTTCTGCACACCTTCGCAGAGAAAAATATATCCCAAAAGGTGGCCCCGATGGTGGCGATGGTGGTAGAGGAGGGCATGTTATTATGAGAGGAAACGCTCAGGAATGGACGCTTCTTCCGCTTCGTTATACCCGTCATATAAAAGCAGGACGCGGCGAAAACGGAGGCAAAAACCAACTAACGGGAGCCTATGGAGAAGACGTTTACATTAATGTTCCTATTGGGACTATTGCTAAAAATGAAGATGGTGAAGTTATAGGCGAAATTTTAGAAGATGGCCAAGAAATCATCATCATGAAAGGTGGAATGGGCGGTCTTGGAAACGAGCATTTTAAATCATCAACCAACCAAACTCCTCGTTATGCACAACCAGGAATGCCAGGTGAAGAAGGTTACGTGGTTTTTGAGTTGAAAATTTTAGCAGATGTAGGTCTTGTTGGTTTTCCAAATGCGGGTAAATCTACACTTCTTGCGGCGGTTTCTGCTGCAAAACCTAAAATTGCTAACTATGCTTTTACGACTTTAACTCCAAATTTAGGAATTGTAGAATACAGAAATTACAAGTCTTTTGTAATGGCAGATATTCCGGGTATTATTGAAGGAGCTGCAGAAGGAAAAGGTCTTGGACATAGATTTCTTCGTCATATAGAGCGTAATTCTATCTTGCTATTTATGATTCCGGCAGATTCTGAAGATCATTATAAAGAATATCAAATCCTTATTAATGAACTCGAAGAATATAATCCAGAGCTAATTGATAAAGAGCTAATTGTATCAATATCTAAATCTGATTTATTAGATGATGAATTGAAAAAAGAAATTACCGCAGAATTTCCAGAAAAACTGAAACCATTGTTCTTTTCAGGTGTTACCCAAGAAGGCTTGGTAGAACTGAAGGATGTGATTTGGAAAAAATTACACGGATAAAAAAATAAAGAAAGCGTTCAAATTTTGAGCGCTTTTTTCATTTATTTATAAAAGACTATCTTTGTCTCATTATTCGCGGCATTCTTTAGCCAAAGTAGAAAATACTTTTTCAAAAATTTGTAAATAATGAACAGATTTTTGCGCAAAAAATGTTGAAGTAGAATACTTCGTCCGCACACATTTTTAAAATTTAAACATTTGTTATTTACAGATTTACAAATCATTAAGCCCATCTTAGATGCGCTTATCCAAGAAAGTTATGAAAAGCCAACACCCATCCAAGCGCAAGCGATTCCTCATCTTTTAGAAGGTAAAGATTTATTGGGGACTGCACAAACAGGAACTGGTAAAACGGCAGCTTTTGCGATACCAATTTTGCAAAATCTTCATCATAAAAATACCAAAAATCTTCAGATAAAAGCCTTAATTCTTACGCCAACCAGAGAATTAGCCATACAGATTGAAGAAAGTTTCAAAGCTTACGGAAGAAATTTGCCTTTGAAAACTTTGGTTATTTTTGGTGGAGTAAAACAAGGCGCTCAAGAACAAGCGCTGAAAAAAGGAGTTGATGTTTTGGTGGCAACACCAGGCAGATTGCTCGATTTTATTAATCAAGGTGTTATTTCGCTTAAGAATTTAGAAATTTTCGTTCTTGATGAAGCAGATAGAATGCTGGATATGGGTTTTGTACACGATGTGAAAAGAGTCGTTAAGTTGCTTCCGCAGAAAAGGCAAACGCTGTTTTTTTCGGCTACGTTTCCTAAAGAAATTCAGGAATTGGCGAATTCTATGCTCAGAAATCCTGTAAAAGTTGAAGTTGCGCCCGTTTCTTCAACGGCTGACACGATTAATCAATCCATCTATTTTGTTGAAAAAGACGACAAATTAGATTTATTGGCTCACATCCTTAAAGACGAAAAGTTAGACCAAGTTTTAGTGTTTGCCAGAACCAAACACGGTTCTGATAAAATTGCCAGAAAACTTCATAAAGACAATATTTCAGCGGAAGCTATTCATGGAAATAAATCTCAAAATGCCAGACAAACGGCTTTAAGTAATTTCAAAAATAAGAAAACAAGAGTTTTGGTAGCAACAGATATTGCAGCGAGAGGAATTGATATTGATGACTTAAAATATGTAATTAATTTTGAGCTTTCAGACGTTTCTGAAACCTACGTTCACCGAATTGGTAGAACGGGAAGAGCAGGTGCAGAAGGTACATCAATTTCATTTGTAGATGGTCTGGATTTGGTGAACTTGAGAAATACTGAGAAACTGATTGGTAAGAAAATTCCTGTGGTGAAAGATCACCCTTTTCATCCTGAAAATTTGGTAGAGCAGAAAAGAGATTCTAACAATAAACCCTTTGTTCCTAAACCGAAACCTCAGAAAAAAGAAGATATTAACTTTAAAAAACCTAAAAAGAAAGTTTTTTATAGATCGAAATAATTAATATATTTGTTAGTAATTAAGTTTCAAATAGAAATGTTGAGATTAATAACAGTAGAAGATTTTCGTGATATTTATATTAAGACTTTTCAGAGAGGTTTTACATTTATAACTTCAAAATTTTCATTTGATTTTATTAAAAGAACAAAAAGTGCATTTAATGATTCTGAGCTTTTATTGGCAAATTGGTGGATTATTCCAAAAGTAAGAGAAAGATGGAATAAGCTCATTACTGGTGATGAAAACATAACTTATGAAGAATATTTTTGCGAAAAATATTTTGATAATAATGAAAATCTGAAATTTTTATCTTTAGGTTCTGGTATTTGTAGTCATGAAATAGAAATTGCAGAATTAAGGCCAAATTGGGAAATTCATTGTTTTGATTTTTCGGAAGAACTTCTCAAAAAAGCAAAAGAAATTTCTGATAATAAAGGGCTGAAAAATATTTTTTTTCATGCTAATAACATTTTGAAACATGATTTCATGAAAGGTGAATATGATATTGTATTCTTTCATGCATCACTACATCATTTTGATCATATATCTGAATTTATTTCTAAAGTTATACTTAGAATACTTAAGAAATCAGGTTATTTGATTGTAAATGAATATGTTGGTAAAAATAGAATGTTGTATTCTCTAGATCAGATAAAAAAAATTAACGAAGTTTTAAAATCAATCCCCAAAAAATTTAGAAAAATATATAAAACCAATATTTTTAAAAATAAGTATTACGGTTCTGGTTGGATAAGAATGTACATGTCAGATCCTTCAGAATGTGTGGATTCTGAGAGCATATTACCTGAAATTCATAAAAATTTTCACATTGTTGAAGAAAAACCTTATGGAGGAAATCTTTTGATGAGCGCACTTAAGGATATTTCACATCATTTTATTGAATTGGATGATGAAAGGAAAATGATTTTAGAAAAGATTTTTATAATAGAAGATGAATATCTGAAAAATTATCAAAGTGATTTTATTTTTGGAATTTATCAAATGAAAACGAGTTGTTAAAAATTTCCATTGCGTTTTCTGTCGTAATTCTATCAATTTCTGAAAAATCTTTGTTGTAGATATTAACTAATTTTCCAACAACCAAATCCAGGTAAGAACTTTCATTTCTTTTTCCACGATGCGGAACTGGTGCCAAATAAGGAGAATCTGTCTCTAAAACGATTTTTTCTAAAGGAATTTCATGTAAAAATTGGTCGATTTTACCATTTTTAAAAGTGATAACTCCACCAATTCCGAGAAGGAAATTCAAATCAATGGCGCGTTTTGCTTGTTCTAAATTTCCAGAAAAACAATGGAAAATTCCTCGTAATTTTGGATGTTTTTTTCTTTCTAAAACTTCAAAAGTTTCATCAAAACTTTCTCTGGTGTGTATTACAATTGGCACATCATACATTATAGCCCAATCTATTTGTTTTTCGAATGTTTTAACTTGAATGTCAAGTGTAGATTTATCCCAATACAAATCAATTCCAATTTCACCAATTGCAGGAAAAGTTCTTTCTTTCAAATAATTTTCTACCATTTCTAATTCTTTTTCCCAAGTTTCTGGCTTTACATAACAAGGATGCAAACCCATCATTGCGAAAATTTGATGAGGAAATTCAGTTTCTAGTTGAAGCATTTTTTCGTGTGATTCTGAATCTATGGCAGGTAAATAAAATGCTGTAACACCTTTATTAATGGCGCGATCAATCATTTCTGTTCTGTCTTCATCAAATTCTTCTGAATATAAGTGTGTATGTGTATCAATCATTTTTTTTTAGTTGAAAATTGAAAATAATTCTTCAAATTTTAATTTTTAAATTCTTTAATTGATTAATCGTTTCATCAATAAATCGGTTTGTACATCTTCTCCGAGAACAAAATCATGTTTCCCGAAAATTTCAAAACCATTTTTGTTGTAAAATTTTAAAGCTCTGTGGTTTTCTTCCCAAACGCCAAGCCAAACATAATCTAAATTCTTCTCTTTTCCGATTTCTATTGCCTCATCAAACAGAATTTGACCGAGTTTTTGACCTAAATATGCTTTTAAAACATAAATTCTTTCAATTTCGAAGTGGTTTTCTTCTACTTTTTCGGTTTGCGCATCTTTGAAATTCAGTTTCAAATAGCCTAAAATTTCATTGTTATTTTCAAGAAAATAAAACTCCGAATTTGGATTTTCTAATTCAGATTTTAGTCGTTCTAAACTCAGATTTTCATCGAGATACTTTTGCATATCTTCTTCAGTATTCACTTCATCAAAAGTTTCTCTAAAGGTTTGAATACTGATATTTCTAAGCGTTTCTAAATCGTTAATATTGATTTTTCTGATTTTCATTCCACAAAAATATTATGTTTCACTTTCTTTTGTTGAAGCGCTATTTTTTCTTTTAATTTCTCTAAAAATTCCAAATATTTTGGAGATTTTTCGTCAATTGGTCGGTGTTCTAGAGCGGCTTTTATTTTATAATTTTCATTGATGAAAGTTTTAACTTCATCAGAAAAATAAGCATTCCCGAATTTTTCCCAAATGTACTGAATCGCTTGATTGTTGGGATGAATTAAGTCTTCTTTGTAAAAACGGTAATCGCGCAAATCATCCGTCATAATTTCGTAAATGGGTAAATAATGACAATTTTCGAAATGGGGAAGTGTTTCATGCAGTGCACAAATTAACTTGGATTTGCTCAATAGATTTTCGCTCATTCCGTCTTTGGTGTGCCGAACTGGCGAAACCGAGAACAAAATTTGTACGTTTTCTTCGCAGATATCTTGTAGCGTTTCTATGGTTTTTTGAATTGAATTTTTAAGCTCTTCATCTGTTAAAAGTCTTTTATTGAAGAACTTTTGCGGAATTTTATGACAGTTCGCTACCAATTGGTTTTTGGGCAAAAATTCATAAATAAAAGATGTACCATAGGTAATAAGCACCCAATTTGTTTTTTGTAGAAACTGATTGCCTATTTCTATATTTTGGTTGATTTTTTCTAATGTTTTATGAGCGTAATTGTTGTTGAACGAGGTGTGATGATTCAGCGAAATATATTCTTCGTTATACAAAATTAGATCTGCTTCTTTGTAGATTTTGCAGTCGTGTAGATTTTTGATGGCAACGTTCAGCGAAAAGGGATTGAAAATCGTACCAAAAGGGTTACAAAGCGTTTGCATTTGTCCGTTTCTGAGCATTTCAGACATTTCTGCAGCAAAGCAAGAACCGACAGAAAAAATACTGTCGGTTAAAAATATTTTCTTTTCAGAATTTGGGATATTAACTTCTGTTCTGAATTTCATTTTTTAAGAGTTTCTTCTCAATAAATAATTTGCTAATTCCATAAAAGGCCTTTTCTTTTCATCAGAAATATTGATTTTTTTGAGGTAATCATGACCAATTTCATTGTGTTTTTGAATGAGTCTTAGCACTTTTTCATCAACTTTATTTCTTCTGAAAATT
Organism: Cloacibacterium sp.; assembly: GCA_041909215.1. Taxonomy (GTDB): domain Bacteria; phylum Bacteroidota; class Bacteroidia; order Flavobacteriales; family Weeksellaceae; genus Cloacibacterium. The sequence goes on from JAYRDY010000029.1 coordinate 11,078, forward strand.
TTCTCAACACTATAAATTTTATCTACATTTTCTGTTTTTTTAGAATACCAAAATTCGAGTTCTTTTCTTTCTTGGTCGTTAGCATGTTCCATCGCTAAGAGATAAAGAACTGTTTTTTTGTTTTCGTAGATGTCGCCAGCATGTTTTTTGCCGAAATTTTCTACGTTCCCAAATACGTCTAAATAATCATCCATAATTTGGAAGGCAATACCAATGTGTTTTCCGAAATTATACAAATGTTCTGCCTCTTCTTCTTTTGCGCCAGCAATTAAAGCACCTATTTTAAACGAAGCGGCACTTAGAACGCCTGTTTTATTGGTAATCATTTCGATATAATCGTTATAAGTTACATTTTCCATGGTTTCGAAGTTAACATCCATTTGTTGTCCTTCGCAAAGAACTGCACCTGTTTCAGAGAAAATTTGAATTGATTTTTTGAATAATTCTGGTTCTAAATCTTCAAAGAACTGATAAGCTTTAATTAAAAGTGCGTCGCCAGAAAGAATTCCTACATTAATACCATGTAAAGTATGGATGGTAGGGTTGTTTCTGCGCAGAGGAGCATCATCCATAATATCATCATGGATTAAAGTGAAATTGTGGAAAAATTCTATTGCTAGAGCAGGTTTCAGTGCTTTATCAATATCACCACCAAAAAGTTCAGTTGCCATTAATACCATAATGGGTCTTAATCTTTTTCCGCCATGAGAGATAATGTAGTTCATGGGTTCGTAAAGTTCTGATGGTTTGTTTTTGAAGGTATGTTTTTGAATTGCTTTGGCTACAATTTCCTGATAACGGTCTAAAAATTCCATATTTTTAATTTTTACAAAAATACAATTTATTAAAGATTATAAAAATAAAACTACCTGCAAAAAGCAAGTAGTTTTTATAAGATTTAAGTTCTTTAATTTTTTTTTAAAATACTTGTACTATCAGATAGCAAAGCGCCGCAATAATTGCAGAAATTGGTATTGTAATTACCCATGCCCAAAGCAAGCTAATAGTAACGCCCCATCTTACGGCAGACACTCTCTTCGTTAATCCTACACCAATAATAGAACCTGTAATGGTATGGGTTGTAGAAACAGGAATACCTAAGTGATCTGTTAGGAATAGCGTAATGGCACCAGCGGTTTCAGCACTTACACCTTCTAGCGGTGTTACTTTGGTAATTCTGGTACCCATAGTTTTTACGATTTTCCAGCCACCACTCATTGTACCAAGACCTATTGCTAAGAATGATACAAATGGAACCCAAATGTAGTCCTGTGAAAAATGTGTAAACCTTTTAGAGCTTTCCATTAACGCATAAGGATCTGTACCACCAATCATATTTACATGGTAATAAATTACAGCAGCACCAATAATACCCATTACTTTTTGTGCATCATTAAGCCCGTGTCCTAAACTAAATAAAGCAGAAGAAAAAAGTTGCCATTTTTTGAAATGTTGGTCTGCTTTATGAGGGTTAGAGTTTTTAGAAAAGAAAACAATGATTAATGTAATAATAACCGAAATAAACATACCTATAAACGGAGCCATAAATATGAATAAAAAGATAGGGATTACCTTTTCATACTTTACCACATTCTGAGAGAATAGTTCTACAAAGGCGTGTTTTAGGTTTTCAAAAAATGTGTAATCTGGGTTGGCTGCTGCAATAGCATTATAATCTAGGTAAACAGCATGCATTAAAGCAGCGCCTATAAAACCACCGATTAATGTATGCGATGATGATGATGGAATACCGAACCACCAGGTAAGAAGATTCCAAAAAATGGCAGCCAGTAAGCCAGAGAAAATTACTTCTAGTGTGATATAGTTTTCATTTACTGTTTTGGCTATGGTATTACCAATTTTAAATTCACCTATAATGTATGCTGCAAAAAAGAAAGCTACGAAATTCCAGAATGCAGCCCATAAAACTGCTTGGAATGGTGTGAGTACTTTGGTTGAGACGATGGTTGCAATAGAGTTGGCTGCATCGTGGAAACCATTAATAAAATCAAATATTAAAGCAAGCGCAATAATAATGATTAAGAGTATAGGAAAATCCATTCGATAAAAATTATATGTTAATATTTAGAATAGATTAAGCGTATTTAATTACAATGTTTTCAATTGTATTCGCAACGTCTTCTGCTTTGTCTGTAACTATTTCTAGATATTCTAAAACAGATTTTACTTTGATGATTTTAATTGGGTCATTGCTTTCAAAAACATCTACAATGCCTTGGCTTAGGACGTCATCTGCAATGTTTTCGTAAGAGTTAATCTTAATACAAGCTTCTTTTACTTCTTTAGGATTTGCAAATTCTTTAAGATTTTTAATGGCATTTTGAATTTCTACACAAGACTTGTAAATCAGTAAAGAAAGTTCTGAATATTCTTTTACTTCAGGGCTTTTGTATAGATAAATATACTTTGCAGATGCATAGATGTAGTCTGCGATATCATCTAATCCAGAGGTAAGGTAGTTGATGTCTTCTCTGTCGAAAGGAGTGATGAAATTTTCTCCTAGTTGAACGAAAATTTCGTGAGTAAGATCGTCCATTTCGTGTTCGTAATCACTCATCTTGTTGAGTAATGTCTCATCATTTAGGTCAAAATCTTTTAGTCCTTCATGAAATTCTTTAGACATAGCTACAAGCTTATCTGCTACTTGTTCAAACAATACAAAGAAAATTTTGTCTTTTGGTTGAAACGCTCTGAAAATGTTTCCGATTCCCATTTTTTATTTAATTATAATTTGTTGCAAATTTCTGAAAAAAAAAACCGACTTAATATTATGTTTTCATTAAGTTTTATTAACATTGAGCTTGCTAATCTGCCACATTCATGTGGTGTGCATCTTTATTATCTTTGCTGATGGTGAAGTTAAAACCCAGATAAATAAAGTGTAAGTTTCTGGTACTAGGCGCCAATTCTCTTTGCCACATATAACCGAGATTGCTGCTTAAATAGTCGGTAAAAACGTAGCCTACACCACCAAAAATTCTATTTCTTTTGAATAACTGATTGTCTGGCCCAACAAAAACCTCATCGAAAGCATTTACGTAGAATGTTTTAGCTTCTAATTTATCATTATTTAAAGGATATGTTGCGGTAAGTCTGTAACGGTATCTCTCGTCATTACTATTCGTATTAGAAATAGGGTTGTGGAAGAACCTTTTTTCTGCTCTAAAACGATTGTCTAATTTCAGTTTATTGAGATTGGTAGAATACGTATATTGTAACCAAATTCTGAATTCTTCTCTCGATATTCTGGAGTTGGTGTAATTGGCATATCTTCCTAAGCCTATAAATGCCTGATTTTTTTTATTGAAATTATAACCTACACCACCTTTTATTTCATAATAATCGGGTGTGTTGAAATCTTCAATAGCTCTTTCTTGTAATTCAGTATAAACAGACCATTTTTCATCTATTTTATAATTGAGAGAAACAACATTAAACCCCGAAAGATGTTCTTCTTTGTCTTGTGAGAAAGCAAATGAACTTACAAAGGCTGCCAGTAAAAATATTTTTTTCATATTTGAATGATGAAAGTCTGCAAAGATAAAAAATAACCATTCTAAGTTTACATTAATTTAATGTTAACTTTACATGTTATTAACATAATGTATGGTTTTGAAACACAAAAAGCAACAAATTAATTTGTTGCTTTTTTATGCTAAAAATGATGCGAAAAGTTTAGTTAGCGACTTCTGCACGCATTTCTTTTCCTTTGTATTTTTGTGAAGCAATTCCTTTAAGAACTTCATCTTTAAAAGATTTTTCAACCTCGAAGAAAGAGAATTTTTCTAGAATTTCTATATCACCGATATCGGCACGTTTTTTAGATTTAGATGTAGCTTTGTTGATGATTTCTAGCATGTCCATTTTCTTTAATTGGTCTCTTTTACCGAGGTTAAAGAAAAATCTGGTCATGTTTTCGTTTCTGCGTTTTGGTTTTCCTCCTCTGTCTCTTCCTCCGTCTCTGTCGCCTCTTTCAAAACGATTTCCTCTATCTCCTCTGTCGCGGTCTCTACCTCTGTCTCTGTCACGATCTCTTCTGCTGCCTCTATCATCTCTGTCATTAGAGAATTTTTGGTCTGCCAAATCTTTTTTGTCTTTGTAGAAAAGTGCCAAATCTCTTAATTGTAATTGTAATAATTGGTGAACCAATTCTTCTTTAGAGAATGCAGATAAATCTGGGATTAAGCTGTCATCAAAAGTAAATAAATCTTCGTGTTCTGTAAACAGTTTTTCGAAAACACCTTCTACCTGTGCTTTGATGATTTCTTCACCCGTTGGAATTTTCTTCTCTACAATATCAATTTTTGTAGAAAGTTTGATTTGTTTTAGTTTTCTAGATTCTTCAGGTTTAATTAAAGACATAGAAATACCATCTTTACCAGCTCTACCAGTTCTACCACTTCTGTGTACGAAAAC
>JAYRDY010000030.1:0-15368 GCA_041909215.1 Cloacibacterium sp.
CCATTAATACTCCGGGATATTTATATAGTATTAATGGAGGTTATACATGGGTTACCACAAATACTTTTACTAATCTTTCATCAGGATATTATTATGCAGTAATTAAAGATAAAAACGGCTGTATTTCTTCGGAAACACAGGTTGTTATTAATGATTTTTATCTTCCGGATCCTAAATTTACAACTACACAACCTACTTGTGGAGTGGGAGGTAGCATTACATTTACTTCAACATCAGATTATTATAGTATTGATGGAGGAGCAACTTGGTCAACAACCAATACATTTACCAATCTAAAGCCTGGATATTATTATTTAAGCGTAAAAAACTTGCAAAACTGTACTTCTAGTTCTTATTCAACAAATGTTTATTTGAATGAATATTTTTTACCTAATCCAGATTATACTTTAGTGCAACCAACATGCGAAACTACAGGCTCTATTACCATTGCAACAGTAGCAGATTTATATAGTTTTGATGGAGGTAATACTTGGAGTACAAGTTCTACTTTAACAGGACTTAAAAAAGGTAATTATAGAATTGTTGTTAAAAATGCATCGGGATGTACCTCTAATCCATATGGTATAACAATAAACATTAAAGAATATTTTTTACCCAATCCTATAGTAAAAGTAACACAGCCAACTTGTGGTGACAAGGGTAGTGTAACCATAACAAGTTCTTTTGCGTCAGAATATAGCTTTGATGGAGGTAAAACATTTTCAACAAATCCGATACTCTCAGCACCAGCAGTTGGTAGTTATAGTATTGTGATAAGAAATAGTTCAGGATGTGTTTCTTATCCTTTATATACCTATATCAATCAGTATTATACACAAACACCAAGGGTAAGCGTAATACAACCTACTTGTGCTTTACCATATGGAACAGTTTATGTTAACTCAACAGCAGATCAGTACAGTTATGATAATGGTAAAACATGGACAACAGATTATTTTAAAACCAATTTACCAGGTGGTTATTATTATATTTTGACTAAAAACGCAAAAGGATGTATTTCACAAGCAGCATATGCTTATGTAAATACTCCACCAACAGTTCCTGCTGCGCCTACTGTAACAGTAAAACAACCATCAGCTTGCGGAGTAACAGATGGCAGCATAACCATTAATACCACAGCAATGAGTTATAGTTTTAATGATGGCGCTAGCTGGTCAACTATCAATACTAAATCTAATTTAGGTGCAGGAACTTATATTATTAAAGAAAAATTAAATTCTTACAGTTGTGAGTCTCTTACTACAATTGTTAATTTAGATTCTGGTACTACAATTGCTGCACCTACTTTTACGGTTACTCAGCCAACATGTAGTGTTTCTACAGGCAGTATTGCTATAACCTCCGCAGGAGACAGTTATAGTTTTGATAACGGATTGAGTTATACCTATGGTAATAGCAAAGCTAATTTATTGCCAGGTACTTATTACGTTAAATATAGAAGCGCTAGCGGTTGTATTTCTGATGCTGCAAAAGTTGTTATTCAAAAAGCATCAGATTTACCAGCACCACAATTTACAGTGAGCCAGCCAGATTGTGATAATGCTTTTGGAAGCATTATGATTACTACAAGTGCAACTTTATTTAGTTTTGATAAAGGCGCTACTTTTACCACTTCTAACGAAGCAAAAAATTTACAGCCAGGCACTTATGATTTAATGGTAAAAGATGCTGCAGGTTGTATATCTCTTATCTCATCAGTAACCATTAATCCTAAACCTAATGTTACAGAAACGCCTAAATTTTTGGTAACCCATCCTACGGGATGTTCAACTAATATTGGAACAATTAAAATTACAACAACTGCCAACCAATATAGTTTTGATGATGGTAAAACTTGGTCCACAAATGCTGTGGCACAGTTGCCAAGTGGTAGTTATTATTTAAGAATAAAAACGGGTACAGACTGTCCTTCAGAAAAAGTATTGGTAGTAATAAATGCACCTCAGGATGCGCCAACTCCTCCGAAGTTTACTGTAAATCAGCCTGTAACTTGTGCCAGTCCTTTTGGTAAAATCACAATTACAGACTTGGCTTCAGAATATAGTTTTGATGACGGAAAAACCTATTCTACAAATGCAACATCAGGTAATTTGGGTCCAGGAGTTTATTTAATTAAAGTTAAAAATGCAACAGGATGTGAGTCTAATGCAGTTTCTGTTACCATTAATGCGCCAACAGATTATCCACCGTTGCCAATAGTTAATGTTCAGCAAATAGATTGTTTACATACTTCAGGAACAATTACCGTAACGAATTTAGGAGCACAATATAGTATTGATAATGGTGCAACTTGGCAAGTATCTAATGTTTTCAAAAATCTTAATCCAAGTCAGTACGCTGTTTTAATTAAAAATAATGCTGGTTGTATTTCAAAAGTAACTCAAGTTACCATTAATACATTTGTAAATCCTACGCCAAAACCAACAGTAAAAGCTAAAGAAGAGTTTTGCGTTCAGGATAATGCAACAATTGCTAATCTTACTGTAAGTGGTACTAATCTCACATGGTATGATGCGGCAACATTTGGTAATATATTATCTAATAATACATTACTTGTAAATGGAGTTACGTATTATGTCTCTCAAAAAATAGGAGACTGCGAAGGAGAAAGAGCTGCCATTACCGTGAGTATTTATAATACAGCACCTCCAGTAGTAAACCCATCACAAACGTTTTGTATTAGTGAAAATGCTGATCTTTCTAAAATTAGCATAACGGGTAATAATATAAAATGGTACGATGCGCCTTCTGGTGGTAATTTTTTACCCAATAACACCATTTTGGAAAATGCAAAAACGTATTATGCTTCGCAAACCAATAATAATTGCGAAAGCGTTACCAGAATCTCTGTTGATATTAATTTAGTAGCATCAACAATTATAGCGAATGATTACAGCGATAAAGTTTGTGATAAAAGCAATGATAAGAAAGAAAACATTAATCTTACGATTTATGAAGCTAAAATTTTAGCAACTCCATCATCCTATAAATTTCAATATTTTGATGCTCAAATGAAATTAATCAATAACGCTTCAGCTTATCCTTTAATGTTAGGAAATAATGATATTTATGTGAATATTTCAACATCAAAAGGTTGTGATAAAATGGTAAAACTTTCTATTTTACTCAACGAAACGCCTGTGGTTGAGCTGCCAGAAGAAGTAGAATATTGCGCAGCCAATACTGTGACTTTGAACGCAGGTGATGGATATGAAAAATATGAATGGACCTATAACGGACAATTTTATAGCGATGAGCAAATTATTAATCCTGTAAATTTTGGGAACTATACAGTGAAGGTTACCAACGCTTCAGGTTGTTTTGTAACTGCTACCACAAATGTAGTTTCACCAGAAGTGCCTGTAATTAAAAACATTAATATTACCAATTCTAATGCTTCTATACTTATGGAAACCATTGGTACTTATGAATATTCTTTAGACGGAATTCAGTGGCAAATTTCAAATACATTTTCAAATTTAGCCAATGGAGTTCACGCCGTATATGTTAGAATAAAAGATAAAATTTGTAGCGTAAGTACAAGTACTTTTACTATTTTTGAAATACCAAATGTAATCACTCCAAATGGGGATAATGTAAATGATACTTGGAAGATTGAGGGTATAGAAGTCTATAAAGGTTCTGCGGTTAAAGTCTTCAATAGGTTTGGGGAAACCGTTTATAGTACAATAATTTCCTCAAATTTTGAGTGGGACGGCAAACTTTCAGGAAGACCATTGCCAACAGGCAATTACTTTTACATCATCAACCTATCAGATGGGAGAGTACTTACAGGCAATTTATTGATTAAAAATAGAAACTAAAAAATGAAAATTAAAGAGCTGCAAAATATACTCAATACACAACCTTCTGTTTCGGGGAATACCTATTTCATTTTTCTTGTTTGGGGTATTTCTTGGTTGTTAGCGGTTTCGTTTTTCATTTTAGGAATTGGGCTTTTGTTAGAAAGTATGTTACATTACAAAATCTTTTTAGACTTTGTTGCCAGGCAAATTAATTTAATACTAGACGAAAACCAACGTTGGGCATTATCTTCTAGTTTTGGCATAGTATCTTTACTTTTGGCAGGTATTTTCGCTTCAATGATTGTTATCTGCAAAATGGTTTTGGTGAGAAATCACTTCATCATTCAGTTAGAAGATTGGCTCATTTCCGAAGTAAAAGAAATAAAAATAAAACCCAGAAAATCTAAAAAATAACAATATGAACACCATTATCAAACTCCTCATTACCGCAGTGGCAGCCTTTGGAATATCAAAATTGCTTAGTCCACACGTAGAAGTTACCAGTTTTACAGCAGCCATAATTTTTGCTATTGTATTAGGATTGCTCAATCTTTTTGTAAAGCCCATTTTATCGCTGTTTTCATTGCCTATAACCATTCTTACATTAGGTTTTTTCTCGCTAATCATAAATGCTTTAATCATTCTTTTAGCAGATTATTTTACAAATGGCATTACAATCAATGGCTTTTGGTGGGCTTTTATATTCAGTATTTTGCTATCTATCGTAACCTCAATTTTAGAAAGCATTTTCGTTAATAATGATTAATTTTTTTTAGAAGCAAGACGTTAGGTTAATTCTTTCGCTTTCAGTCGCGCTATCCGCACTCGTTTTGTTGCGTTTTTTCAAAACCCAACAAAACTCAAACAAATGCTTCTATCGCGGCTATAAAGACGTTTCGGTTTTCCTTTCACTGTTCTTAAAACGAAACATAAAAAAAGACCTCAAAGCTGAGGTCTTTTAATTTATTTTAGGCTCTGTCATAAAGCTTTTCGTACAAATCAAAGAATTTTTCTTTTACCGCTTTACGTTTCAGCTTCATTGTTGGGGTAAGCAAACCATCTTCAATAGACCAAACTTCTGGCGTAAGTTCTATTTTTTTAATCTGCTCCCATTTACCAAGAGATTTATTTAGGAAAGCAATATCCTTTTCAATTCTTTTCTTCAGTTCATCACTTTTTGCAATATCTTCTGGTGTAGTACCCATTTTAATATGTTTTCTGTGCGCCCAAAGTTGTGCGAAAGCAAAATCTGGTTGTATTAAAGCACAAGGCATTTTTTCGCCATCACCAACTACCATAATTTGCTCAATAAATTTAGAAGCTTTTGCTAAGTTTTCAATTACTTGTGGAGCAACATATTTACCACCAGAGGTTTTAAACATTTCTTTTTTACGATCGGTAATGTGTAAGAAACCTTCTTCGTCTATATGCCCAATATCTCCCGTTCTGAAATATCCGTCTTCAGTAAACGCTTCTTTGGTTTTTTCTTCATCACGATAATAGCCTTGGGTAACAGAAGGTCCTTTTACGGTAATTTCTCCATCTTCCTGAATTTTCACATCCAAATTGCTAAGAACTGGGCCTACGGCACCAATTTTCATTGCTTGGAAGGTGTTTACTGCAATTACAGGAGAGGTTTCAGTAAGTCCGTAACCTTCCAAAATAGGCAATCCTGCACCTTGGAAGATTCTGTTTAACCTTTGGGACAAAGCAGCCGAACCAGAAACTAATCCTGCAATATTACCACCAAGACCTTCTCTCCATTTTTTGAATACTAATTTATCAGCAATCTTATGTTGGAAAGATTTAGGTTTTTTAGGATCGTAGTTTTCTACTAAAGAAAGAGCCCAGAAGAAAATTTTAGATTTTAAACCGCCTGCTGCAGCTCCTTTATCTACAATTTTATCATAAACTTTTTCAATTAATCTTGGTACAACAGTCATAATATGAGGTTTTACCTCTTTAGCATTATCGCCCAACTTGTCTATACTTTCAGCAAAATGGATAGATAGCCCATTACTTAGATATAAATAATAAAGCATTCTCTCGAAAATATGACAAATCGGTAAGAAACTTAAGCATTTTGAGTTAGTAATCCCTTTGGTTACATCTAGAATAATTGGAGTACAAGCTTGTACGTTCGATACAATATTTTTATGGGTTAGCATTACGCCTTTTGGTCTGCCAGTTGTACCAGAAGTGTAGATTAGCGTAGCCAAATCGTTTTCGTTAATGGTTCTAGCAATATCTTCAACTTCTTGTTGGTTATCATCATTTTCACCTAAATCCAATACTTCTTGCCAGTTTGCTGCTCCAGGAATTTCATCAAACGTGAAAACGCCTTTCAAAGTTTCTACATTTGGTTTTACCTGAACTATTTTTTCGTACAAATCGTTATCAGAAACAAAGCAATATTTAATTTCTGCATTGTTGAAGATATAAATGTAATCTTCAACAGAGATTGTAGGATAAACAGGCACATCAATAGCGCCAATTTGTAAGATTCCTAAATCTACAACACACCATTCTGTACGGTTATTGGTAGAGATGATGGCGATTTTATCACCTGGTTTTATGCCTAATTTTAATAATCCACGAGAAATTTTATTTCCTTTATTTACTAATTCCTGAGAAGAAGTTTTCGTCCAAACTCCGTTATATTTTGTCACTAAAGCACTTTCAGAAGGGTTTTTTTGAAGCGCAAGATGAGCAAAATCAAACAATCTTGATACTGACATAGTTTTGTAATTTCATTTTTTGTAAAAATAGTACTTTTTCTTTATTAACAAAATTTAATCTCAATTTTCATAGAAATACCTAAATATGTATATTTACGAACAAATAATTTTAATATAAAGATGGACTTTAATTTAACAGAAGAACAACTGATGATTCAGCAAGCAGCAAGAGATTTTGCGCAAACTGAACTTTTACCTGGCGTTATAGAAAGAGATAATGAACAGAAGTTTCCTTATGAACAAGTGAAGAAAATGGGAGAACTTGGCTTCTTAGGAATGTTTGTAGATCCTAAATATGGTGGCTCGGGTTTAGACTATGTTTCTTACGTGGTTGCAATGGAAGAAATTGCTAAAGTAGATGCGTCTGCAGCGGTAGTAATGTCTGTAAACAACTCACTGGTTTGTGCGGGGTTAGAAAAATTTGCTTCAGAAGAACAAAAACAGAAATATCTAGTTCCTTTGGCAAAAGGCGAAGTAATTGGTGCTTTTGCGCTTTCTGAGCCAGAAGCTGGTTCTGATGCTACTTCGCAAAAAACAACAGCGGTTGATATGGGAGACCATTATCTTTTAAATGGTATCAAAAACTGGATTACCAATGGTGGAAATGCACAATACTACTTAGTAATTGCACAAACTGATGTGGAGAAAAAACACAAAGGAATTAATGCTTTTATCGTTGAAAAAGGTTGGGAAGGTTTCGAAATTGGGAAAAAAGAAGACAAGTTAGGGATTAGAGGTTCTGATACGCATTCTTTGATGTTTACCAACGTAAAAGTACCTAAAGAAAATAGAATTGGCGAAGATGGTTTTGGTTTTCAATTTGCAATGCAAGTGCTTAATGGCGGTAGAATTGGGATTGCATCTCAGGCTTTAGGTATTGCTTCTGGAGCTTATGAATTGGCACTTAAATATGCCAAAGAAAGAAAAGCTTTCGGTACAGAAATCATCAATCATCAAGCTATTGCATTCAAATTAGCAGATATGCATACGCAAATTATGGCGGCAAGAATGCTTTGTTATAAAGCTGCTGCTGAAAAAGACCAAGGTCTTGATATCTCAGAATCTGGAGCAATGGCAAAATTATACGCTTCGCAAGTCGCGATGGATACAACAGTAGAAGCAGTTCAAATCCATGGTGGTTACGGTTTCGTAAAAGAATATCACGTAGAAAGAATGATGCGTGATGCTAAAATCACTCAGATTTACGAAGGAACTTCAGAAATTCAGAAAATAGTAATTTCAAGAAGTATTGCTAAGAAATAAGACTAAGTTTTTAACAATTATAAGTCGGACAATTTATTTTGTTCGACTTTTTTTATTTTAATTTTTATAAATTTATAGAATGAAAAAACTCGCATTTCTTGTCGTACTATTTTCTTTAAAGATTTCTGCGCAAATTCCTACATTAACTGATGAAATTGCATTTCAATTAGCAGAAAAACCCGTGCATTGCATCAACCAAGAATATCCTAATAAAACCGCGCATGTCATCAATAATGAAATTGATGTAAAACTCACTCCTAAAGAATTGCACCCGAGTTTTTATGGCTGTTTCGATTGGCATTCTTCTGTTCATGGACATTGGATGCTCGTAAAACTGCTCAAAGACAAACCTTTTCTCAAAAATAAAGAAGAGATTATTAACATTTTGGATGGCTCTTTTCAACCTGAAAAAATAAAAACCGAAGCAGAATATTTTAGCAAATATCAAGTGGCTAAAGGTTTTGAGAGAACTTATGGTTGGGCTTGGTTGCTTCAATTAGATGCAGAACTGGCGAGTTGGGACAACCCGAAAGCTAAAATTTGGCATCAAAATTTAAAACCTTTAACCAACGAAATTGTAAAATTGTGGAAAGAATATTTACCCAAACAAACCTATCCTAATAGAACGGGAGTTCATCCCAATACCGCATTTGCACTAAGTTTTGCGATAGATTGGGCAAAAATTGTTGGCGAAAAAGATTTTGAAAATCAACTCATCGAAAAAGCAAAATATTTTTATTTAAAAGACGAAAAAACGCCCGCTTATTTAGAACCTGATGGAAGCGATTTCTTCTCGCCAAGTTTAGAAATTACAGATTTAATGACCAAAATTCTCCCACAGAAAGAATACGTAAAATGGTTCAACAAATTTTACGAAAAAAGAAGTTTAGAAAACATTTCTCAGATTCCTGTAATTTCGGATATTAATGATTATCAAACCGTTCATTTGGTGGGTTTAAGCTTTACCAGAAGTTGGTGTATGAGGAATATTGCAAAAACATTGCCTAAAAATCATCAATACAAAAAACATTTCGAGGAAACTTCTGCCCATTTTTTAGAAAACGCTTTGCCTTTGGTTTTTAAAGGAAATTATGGCGGAGATCATTGGTTAGCGAGTTTTGCGGTCTATGCTTTGAGTAAATAAATAGAGGTTATTACATAATTTTATGTCGAAAAAACTTTATTCTCTCGCTGATTAAGCAAATTTTGCAGATATAAAATTCTGCATTTATTCATCAGCTCAATCAGTCTGATCTGCGAGTGTAAAATAACAGTTGTAAAATCTTTTAAATTAAGAATTTCTTGATATGAAATTATCTTGTTACGTCTATAATTAATATTAAAAAATCCTCCAGAAAATTCTGAAGGATCTTAATTTTAAATATTTTAATTCTTTAATTTTTCATTACTCTTTCGGCATGTATTTAGATAAATCGTCATCATTTTTAGGTTCTTCTGTCGTTGTTTGTTCTACATTTTGAACGTTTTCTTCTGAAGTAATTTCTTGATTTTCAGTGTTTTTAAGTCTTTCTTTTTCTAAAGCCAATTGTCTTTGGAATTCTTCTTCTCGTTTTTTCTTGTTTCTTTTCGATATAAAATACCAAACAATTCCGCCAATTAAAAATATTGGCCAAAAAGGTATAAGTGCCAAGAATAAACTTCCTAAAACCGAAAAGCCTTTTAAGAAAGCATTAGAAGATTTTTCACCAAAAGTTTCGTCTTTGTTTTCGTCTTTATTAAGAGCATTTAGGTCTTCATTCAAAGTACTAGATTCTGGAGTTTTATCGGTAAGTGTAATTTTTACATCGCACATTTGGTCTGCCAAATAATCTTTGCCTTGTACTTCGGTAGATTTGCTGGTAACTTCACCTAAATTAGAAACACTGTTCACCAAATTATTGAAGCTGCTTAAAGGAACTTTAACGGTAATAAATTGCTGCGCAATTCCTTCGTTTTCATTGAAGTGGTCTGTAAAAATTTCTCCGTTGTTGTTTCTTAAACTCTGCTCCAGCATAGATTTTGCGGCGGCCAAATCATCAACCTCCAATTCTAGATTTGCAGATTTTATTATAGGTTGAATTTCTACTTTTTGGGGCGAAATTTTCACCTCATTTTGCGAAATTGTGGTTTCTTCTTCAACTTTTGGCGTTGGTTGCTTTTTGGTTTCTTTAATGACTTTATTTACCGTTTCTTCAATGCTTTTTATGGAGTTGATATCACCACTTTTTATGGCGCTGGTAACAGAATCTATGGCTTTAGCAATTTCTTCGTTATTTTGCGTTTTGGCTTTAATTTTCTGAAACTGTTTGTTCAGAGAATCAATGCTAAGATTTCCTTTTTTAACAGCATTTTCTATAACTTCTTTATGTTTATCGATGTCTTTAACAGAAATATTTCCAGAATCGTTAACCACTTTAGAGATAGAATCTAGTGTTTTATAGCTTTCTTTAGCTTCCTGAAATAAGCTATCTGCGTTTTTTATAGTATCCGTAGCTTGTTGCATATCCGTTTTGTTACACGCAATAAGTAGGAGAGAAGCAGTGAAAATACTAAAAATTGTTTTCTTCATTTTAATAGTTTTGTTGATGCCAAACTTAATACAAAAAATGTTCCCTAAAAATAGGTAAAAAATCGTATATTATGTAAGGTTTTTATAATCAATGCTTTGTAAAATAATTTGCAAGGTTTTTACAAAAAAAATCTCCAAGTTTCCTTGAAGATTCATTTATAATCTAAAATTTATAATTTAAAATTATTTTGCGTGATTCCATTCACTAATAAAATGCAATTTCACATTTGGGAATTTTTCTTGAGTCATGTGAATCGTGAAAGCAGAATCTGCTAAAAACACCAACTGACCATGATTATCTCTTGCCATAAAACGTTGTTTCAATCTTGCAAATTCTTTGAATTCTTCAGATTTTTCATCCGCTTCTATCCAACATGCTTTATGAATTCCGATTGGTTCATACGTACATTTTGCACCATATTCATGCTCCAATCTGTATTGAATAACCTCATACTGAAGTGCACCCACAGTTCCAATAATTTTTCTTCCGTTCATTTCTAATGTAAACAACTGTGCAACACCTTCATCCATTAACTGATCAATTCCTTTAGCCAATTGTTTTGCTTTCAATGGATCATCATTATTAATATAACGGAAATGTTCTGGCGAGAAACTTGGGATTCCTTTAAACTGAATTTTTTCTCCTGCCGTCAAAGTATCTCCAATTCTGAAACTTCCGGTATCGTGAAGTCCTACAATATCACCTGGGAAACTTTCGTCAACCACCTCTTTTTTATCAGCAAAGAAAGCATTTGGCGAAGAAAATTTCATTTTTTTGCCTTCTCTTACCAAAAGATAATTTTCGTTTCTTTTGAAAGTTCCTGAAACTATTTTCACGAAAGCCAATCTATCACGGTGTTTCGGATCCATATTCGCGTGAATTTTGAAAACAAATCCTGTGAATTGAGTTTCTTCGGGTTTTACCATTCTGGTGTCAGATTCTTTTGGTTGAGGCATTGGCGCAATTTCTACAAAAGCATCTAGCAACTCTCGAACACCAAAATTATTGAGCGCAGAACCGAAAAATACAGGTTGTAAATCTCCATTCATATAAGCATCTCTATCAAATTCAGGATAAACAGATTCTATCAATTCTAGTTCATCACGTAGAATTGCAGCAGCTTTTTCACCAATAATGTCATCAACTTTTTTATCATTAATGTCATCAATTACAAGACTTTCGCCAACTTTTTGTTTCTTTTCTTCGAGGAACAACTGTATATTTTTCTCCCAAATATTATAAATTCCCTGGAAATCGCTTCCCATACCAATCGGAAGCGAAAGCGGAACGACTTTTAAACCGAGTTTTTGCTCCACTTCATCTAATAAGTCAAACGCATCTTTTCCTTCACGGTCTAATTTATTGATGAAGACCAACATTGGGATTTTGCGCATTCTACAAACTTCTACCAATTTTTCAGTTTGCTCTTCCACACCTTTGGCAACGTCTATTACTACGATTACAGAATCTACCGCAGTAAGTGTTCTGTAAGTGTCTTCCGCAAAATCTTTGTGACCAGGTGTATCTAATATGTTGATTTTCTTTCCTTTATATTCAAAAGCTAAAACCGAAGTCGCCACAGAAATTCCTCTTTGTCTTTCGATTTCCATAAAATCGGAAGTGGCACCTTTTTTAATTTTGTTTGATTTTACAGCACCCGCTTCCTGAATTGCTCCCCCAAAAAGAAGTAATTTCTCCGTCAAAGTAGTTTTTCCAGCATCTGGGTGAGAGATAATCCCGAAAGTTTTACGTTTTGATATTTCTTGTAATAAGCTCATTTCTAAATTTTGAAGTTGCAAAAATCGTGATTTTTATTGAGATTTAAAAATGATAGATTTATTTCAACGCAAAGGCGCAAAAAACTTTCAGCTTCTGACATCTAGCTTTCCGCATTTTTCTATCTTTGAACAAAAATAAATTTTTAGAAACTTTTCTTTAGAATTTTTATTAGAACATCCATCAACTTATCACCATTTATGAGTATAGACAATACAAAATACAGAAACTACATTTTAGACGGTTATGGTGCAATTGTAATGATTTTGGCACTTATATTTTTCTCTTCTTTAATCGGTTTGGTGGTTTATTTTGCTTTTTATTACTTTCATAAAGATATTAGATATAATGATGCTTTTAACATTTTGAGCTATTTATTTTCTTTTTTGCCTGTTATTTGGGCTTTTGATTATTTTGTGATGAAAAGAAACGGAAAAGTGCTTCGTTTCAACATGCAATCAAGGCCTTTTCACGTTTATTTGCTCATTTTCCCCATGATGTTTGGTATGATGCTGATCGCTGAATTCACCACCTCGTTAATTCCTATTTCTGGCCCTGTTTTTGGCGAATGGTATAAAATTTTTGCCGAACAAATGGAATCTATTTCAGATGATACTTTTACCGTTTTTCTTTTGGTAAGTTTTTTTGCACCTATAATCGAAGAAATAATATTCCGAGGAATTATCCAAAAAGGGTTGATTAATAAAGGCGTAAAACCACAAACCGCAATTGTAGTTTCCGCTTTGGTTTTTGGGTTAGTACATTTCAATCCTTGGCAATTTATCGGTGCGTTTCTTTTGGGGCTTGTTTTGGGAGTGGTTTATTTCAAAACAAAATCATTATTAATGCCAATGTTGTTGCATTTTTTCAATAACACCATTGCAGCGATTTTAATGAAATTTTATTACACCGAAAGTTTTTCAGAATTATTAAACATTCCCAATTACATCATTTTACTGGCCGGGATTTTAATTTTCGCTGTTTTTTACTACCTATTTATGTACAAAAACAGAATTTATTATAGGGAATAAAACAGGAAAGCGATAAAAATTTGGGCAGCTATTTCCGCCCTCCGTTCCCGCTTTTTTGAGTAACTTCGGCAAGCTCAGTCACCCAAAAAGAGCTCCACTCAGGTCGGGCTGCGAAAAATATAATGGGATATCATTCAGAAACTTCATAAATTTGAAACTTTAATTCATCACTCATCAATTATAGAAAATGGAAATACTCGTTGCAACGCACAATCTCCACAAAAAAGAAGAAATACAGCAAATTTTAGGGGAAAATTACCACATAACCTCACTTACAGATTACAACATTCACGATGAAATTATAGAAGACGGAGATTCCTTCCACGTCAATGCTCTCATAAAAGCAAAATTTTGCTTCGAAAAAACAGGTAAATCGAGCCTAGGAGACGATTCTGGTTTGGTAATTCCTGCTTTAGACGGAAGACCTGGGATTTTTTCAGCACGTTACGCAGGAAACCACGATTTTGATAAAAATATAGCCAAAGTTCTAGACGAAATGCAAGATAAAGACAACAGAGAAGCTTATTTTGTAACCGTTTTGTGTTTGTATAACGAGAACGGAGCAGAATATTTTGAAGGACGAGTTTACGGCAATTTAAGCAGAGAAAAAAGCGGGAAAAAAGGCTTTGGTTACGACCCAATTTTTATCCCGAAAGGTTATGAAATTTCTTTTGCAGATATGCCTTCCGAAGAAAAAAATGCCATCAGTCACAGAAAAAATGCTTTAGATCAATTTTTACAATTTTTAGAAAAATAATTTTCAACGCAAAGACGCAAATTTCTTTTTCTAATAATAACGTTTTTAAGACACAAAGTTTTGACTGAAAATCTTTAATTTTCTTGCGACTTAAAGAATCAGCTATTTTTTTTTAAGATTTAATTTTGCGCCTTTGCGTTTAAATAAAGTTTTTGTAACATTTGATATTAGAATATTTTTCACGAAATTTGCAAATATTAAAAACATCAAAAACCTATCATCAAACATCAACAATTTTGAGCACCTACTTAACAATTCTCGGCTATAATTCGGCAATTCCTACGGTGAAATCTGCACCAACAGCGCAGTTTCTAGAGATGGAAGAGCGTTGTTTCCTCATCGATTGCGGAGAAGGAACTCAGGTTCAGCTCAGAAAAGCGAAAGCGAAGTTTTCAAAAATCAATCATATTTTCATTTCTCATCTTCATGGCGATCATGTTTTCGGTTTGCCAGGTTTAATTTCTAGTTTCAGACTTTTGGGCAGAGAAACTCCGCTCAATGTTTACGGGCCAAAAGGAATTAAAGCGATGATGGAAGCCATCTTTAAATATACTGAAACACACCAAGGTTTTGAAGTGATTTTCCATGAACTTTCTTCTAAAAAATCAGAGAAAATTTTCGAAGATAATAGAGTAGAAGTTTATACCATTCCGCTAGATCACAGAATTTATTGCAATGGTTATCTTTTCAAGGAAAAACCAAAGGAAAGACACCTGAATATGAAGGAAATTTCTAAATATCCAGAAATAGAAATTTGCGATTATCACAACCTAAAACGCGGTAAAGATTTTATTTTAAGCGACGGTTATGTTTTGAAAAACGAGGTTTTAACCACAGCCGCAGAATCGCCCGTTTCTTACGCTTTTTGTAGTGATACCCGATATTCCGAGAGCATTGTGCCCATCATTAAAAACGTAGATGTGCTGTACCACGAAGCAACTTTTTTGCACGATTTAAAAGAAATGGCAGAATACACAGGGCATACAACAGCGCTAGAAGCCGCAAAAATTGCCAGAAAAGCCAAAGCTAAAAAATTAATTTTGGGTCATTTTTCTAACAGATATGCAGATTATCAAGTTTTTCTGAACGAGGCTTGCGAAATTTTCCCTGAAACTCATCTTCCGCAGCAATTAGAACCTGTGAAGATTTAGGATTTACGATTTTTGATTTACAATTTATAAGTTTATTACATTGATTAAAATCAAATATCATTAATCAATTATAAATTATAATCAATGAACGAACAAGAAATCTTTGATTTTTTGAACCAAAAAGCCGAACAATACAATCATATAGATTTTATTGAACTGGATCCAATCTCAATTCCGCACCAATTTTCTTTGAAACAAGACATAGAAATTTCGGCGTTTTTTTCTGCGACTATAGCTTGGGGAAATAGAAAATCT
>JAYRDY010000031.1:0-15352 GCA_041909215.1 Cloacibacterium sp.
AATTTAATCTAATTCTCGGAAATGAGGGAAACGGAATGCGCCCCGAAGTAGAAAAATTGGTTTCAAAAAATATTACCATTCCAAGATTTGGGAAGACACAATCTACAGAAAGTCTTAATGTTTCTATGGCGACAAGTATTATTTTGGGACAAATTTTTTCTAAAAAGTAATTGATTGATTCCGTTTTTTATGTCAAAAATTGCTTTTTTCATCAATCCTACGATTAGAAATTTCAAAAAGATTGAAATGCAAATTCAGCATTATTTTTTGGAGTATGATTATCAATTTTTTATTTCAGAATATTCTGGGCATTTTTTAGAATTGCCTCAAAAAGCTGTAGATGAAGGCTTTACGCATTTTGTTTCTGTAGGAGGAGATGGTACTCTTAATGAGCAGGTAAATGGGATAATTTCTTCTTGTAAAACGACTAATGGTTATGATTGGGAGAAAATTCAATCAATTAAAATAGGTATTTTGCCGACAGGAAGCGGGAATGATTTTATTAAAAATTTAGGCTACCAAACCATTGATGATTTAAAAAAATTAATAGTAAATAACCAATCGGTTATGGTAGATATTGGCTTTGCAAAATATTTAGACCGAAACAGAAATCCTGCAGAACGTTTTTTTATTAATGTATCAGATGTTGGGATTGGTGGCGAAGTTGTAATTAATAAAGAAAAATTACCATTATTTTTATCGGGTAAAATCAATTATTTTTTAGCGATTATTTTCACTTTTTTAACTTATAAAAAGAAGACAATTACGGTAAAAGCCAAAGAATTTTCTTGGGAAGGGAAAGTGCTGAATTTTGTTGTTGCCAATGCCAAATATTTTGGTAATTCTATTGGGATTGCTCCTCATGCAGAGATTTCTGACGGTAAATTTGCCATTACACAAATAGGCGATATTAGTATTATTGATTATTTTAAGAATATTAACACCGCCAAAAAATGTCAAAAAATTGTCCATCCAGAAGTTTCTTATAAAGAATCTGAATATTTAACGATTGAAAGCGCAAATAATTTGCCACTTACCATAGATATGGATGGCGAGTTTATAGGATATGCTCCTGTAGAATTTACTTGTTTTCAACAGAAATTGTGTTTTCTAAGTAAAATTTAATTTACTCTTCTTCCGTATTTTTAGGTGTTTCAGAAGTTTCTTCTGTCTTTTCTTCGTATAAATTTATACGTTGGTCTTTAAGATATTGTATGGTTTTAATGAGTATTTGTGATTTTAGAACTCCGCCAGGTGCAGAAACATCAGACGTTTTAAACCAATAAGAACATTTTAATTTTACCTTACTGTTTTCTATATCAATAACAGAAGCGCTGGCTTTGGGTTGTTTTTCTACTTCATCAAAAGAGTTGATAATGTCTATTAAATCGGCAATAATTTTTTCAATATCTTCAGAAATATTAACATCAATAACAAATTCACTTCTCAATAATTGATGATAGGTGAAGTTTTCTAAAGGATTTTTAAGGATGATGGAGTTTGGGATAAACACATCTTTACCATCTAGAGTTTGGATGTTGGTTTCTCTAAGAGACATTTCTTTTACTTTACCTCTAATTTTCTGAACTTCAATAAGATCGCCAATTCTGAAGGGTCTTCTGAAGGCCATGAGAATCCCTGCAAGAAAGTTTTCTCCGATATCTTTTAAGGCATAACCTACAATAAAAGTGGTAATTGCAGTACCCGTAAGAAGCTTGTCTGTTACATTGCCAAAACCTAAAATGCCTAAACAGATTGAGGTGAGGATAATAGCGAGAACAATGGTGATCATGTTTACTAAAAACTTAGTAACAATAGAGTCGTTCGCGCGTTGTTCTATAATTTTTTTGGAATATTTTGATGTAAATTTAATAACAAATAAACCGAATAAAAGGATGGTTATTGCTAAGATAATTTCAGGGATTTTATTTACAAAGTCAACCCAATGTTGGTGCATTGTTGTGTTAAAATCGGTGAATTCTTTTTTCATATTATACTATTTTTTCTAGACTCTTTAGGGTTTCTTTTTGTTGATAATCATCTAGTTTTTCTCTTAAAAATTTAAGTGCATAAGGAGCAACATAAATTAGTGCAACTCCTATAGCTTTTTTCTTCCAATTGCTATCGTACAAGTTTTTTTTGGCATAATTGGTTACCAAAGCTGCTGCGCCTAACTTCAAAGCATTTTCTGCAACGCTGCCCATTATGTTTTGGGTGTTGATGCCTAGTTGCTCTTCACCGTATTCGTTTATTTTTGATTTTAAAAAATTTTCTGATGCGCCACCAGTAGCAAAACTTAATATTTCGGAAGTTTTCAGGGCAATTTTGTGGTTGCCTTCTTCATCAACCTTATCTAATAAAAACTGGTCGCTAAGGCCATTGGTAAAAGCGCTTAGACTTTCTTTAGGATTAGAAAAAGATAATTTTTCTTCAAGGTCTGATATGTTTTGTCTCAGAACTTCTTTTCGTTTTTTTAAATCTGCTAAGTTTTTCATTTTAGTAGTTTTTAATCATTAAAGAAAGCTTCTATTGCACTGTTGGTAATAGCGGTTTTAATTTTGTTTCTAAAGAAATAAGCGAGTAAAATTATCAAGAAATATACTGCGGATAAGATAAAAAATCCTAATGCATAATTATTAAGCCAATCGCCCAACAGAAACGCTAAGCCAATGTTAAATAAGGCTAAAAAGAAAATTACCATTACAGAAATAATGGCTATTGGGACAGAAATACCAATTATTTTAAGTGTTTTTTCTGTAGCATCTAATTTTAGAAGCTCTACGTGGTTTTCTACGTAGTCTTTTACGATCTTAAGCATGGCAAATAAATTTTTTTAAAGTTACAAAAAAAGGAACTTAACCAATAAGTTCCTTTATAGAATTTTTAGAAAATACTATAATTATTTTAGTGCGTCTAGTTCTGTCTCCACTTCGTGTACAACGTCTGATGCTTTTGCAGCTGCAGTAGATTTATATTTATCGAAGCTATCTTTTACACTAGATACTACTTTGTCTATATTTTCTTTTGCTTTATCTGATAGGCTGCCGTATTCTGATTTTACTTTTTCTGATACTTTTTCGTATTCATCCAAAGCTTGGTCTTTAATATCGTTTGCTTTAGCTTTTAGTTTTTTTCTGGTTTCTTTACCTTCTTCTGGCGCATAAAGCATACCTAATACTACACCTACTGCTGCACCTGCTAAGATGCCTGCTATAATTCCTGCTGATTTGTTTCCTTTTGACATTTTGTTAAGATTTTAGTGTTAATATTAAAATTTTTTCAACTACATTATTCTCACAACTACTATACCAAATTTAGAAATAATTTCCCAAACTTTTGTTAAAAAATCAATTAATCTTATCTATTTAATTTTTTGTGATATATGATAAAATGAGTGCTATGGTTTCTTCTTTATTAAGGTTTGTGTTATCGATAAGAATTGCGTCTTCTGCTTGTTTTAGAGGGGCTACATCTCTTTCGCTGTCTATTTTATCTCGGGTTAATAAGTTATGATAAACATCTTCATAGCTAGCTTCTATACCGCTGTTTTGCAGTTCTAAAAATCTTCTTTTAGCTCTTTCTTCAGGGCTTGCGGTAATAAAAAATTTGAAGTCTGCATTGGGTAAAATTACGGTTCCTATGTCTCTACCGTCCATTATTACGCCACCTTTTTCAGCTAAATTTCT
This sequence comes from Cloacibacterium sp., assembly GCA_041909215.1. Classification (GTDB taxonomy): domain Bacteria; phylum Bacteroidota; class Bacteroidia; order Flavobacteriales; family Weeksellaceae; genus Cloacibacterium. Next base: position 3,687 of record JAYRDY010000031.1, read on the forward strand.
CTGAAAATCGAGTAAAAAAGCTCTTACTTCAGGTTGTTTGGCTACTAAACTTACATTTTCTGAAACTTTAGGATCTCTTATTTCTTTATCTATATTTTTATTGTTGAGAAACAATTCTAAAACGTTATTATTGGGTTTGAACTCTAAGTTAATTTGTCCGAATTTAGAAAATAGTGACTTTATGTCTATCTCATTATTGTCATTAAGGCAGTTTTGCAAAGCAAAAAAAGTTATCCCTCTGTAAAGAGCGCCTGTGTCTATGTGAATTAGTTCTAATTTGTTAGCGATTTGTTTAGAGATGGAGCTTTTACCAGTGGAAGAAAATCCATCAATAGCAATTACTGGTTTCTTGTTCATGCAACAAATTTCGCCAATTTATTTCGATTTTGAAAATTTTGAATGAGGAAAAAGGATTTAGGGATTATTAAATTATTAACAACCATCTATCATCAACCATCAACCCATTACTATCGTCTATTCCCAGTAAGTTCTACCAAATCTAGCATTACGCCGATTTGGTTAACGTTTGATGCGTTGTGATAACGCACATGAGAGTAATCAAACCTAAAAGAAGAAACTTTGAGTCCTACACCGAAACTTAATCCCGCAAAACTTCTTTGGTCTAATACAGCCAACTCATTACCTCGTTTTACATTGTAGCCCAATCTTATATTGAAGGCTTGCTCCGGGAAAAGTTCAATTCCGCCAGAAAGATGATCTAAAAACTTTCTGCCGAATCCAACTTTTTGCCCGTTAATATCATAATCTTGTGAGATATTAAACTGTTGCAAATCATGAAAAGTTATGGTGTAAGCCAAAGGAAATTCAGCTAAAACTTTGGTGTAGCCAATATCTGCCCTGAAAGGCATTTTTTCTCTCACGCCATTGTACGGTTGGAATTGGTATCCAAAATTTCTAAAGACTAAAGCTAAAGTTTCTTTGGTTTCTGAATTATGATAGGTTACGCCTGCATTGGCAGAAATGGCAGCAGAACTATAATTGTCTATTTTAGAGGTAACGTAATTAATATTCGCACCAATTGTGAAATCTTCTTCGAATTGAAAAGCATATCCTAATCCAAAGGAAGCATCAATTGCAGAAAACTCTCCATTGGTTTGTCCGTTTTCATCAGTTCTAGGCATTTTTCCGTAATCTAACATTCTGGCGTTGATGGATAAAAAATGACCTTCCTGTAAATCTTTAACGTAATTAATGCTCCCTAATTTAGAATCTGCCAGATAAGAACTATAGCTCATCCCGATTCTATTGTCCATATCCAAATTCATGAGAGCGGGGTTTACCGCAGTGAAGTTAACATCGTAATCTCTTACGGAAATAGCGTCTCCGCCAAGCGCTGCTTGTCTTGCAGAATTGGGTACATTTAAGAAATTATAAACGTTAGTTCCTGTTTGTGCATTGGCAAAACAAGAAAAATAGATAAGACTTATGGTAAGAAGTTTCTTCAAATTTTTAATAATATCAGTTGCAAAAATAAGTTATTTTAATCTTTAACAAAAAATAATATCTTAAGACTAATTCTTTTAACGAAATTCTTTGTGATTCATTATATTTGCAGTAGATAAATTTCAGGATTAATATTTCTTGATTTTTTTTAATACTAAATAAATTTTTATGAAATACAAAAGAGTTCTTCTTAAGCTAAGTGGCGAAGCCCTAATGGGAAACAGACAATATGGTATTGATAATGATAGGCTGAAAGATTACGCCAAAGAAATTAAAAAAGTAGTAGATGGCGGTTGTGAGTTGGCTATTGTAATCGGTGGAGGCAATATTTTCCGTGGCGTTGCTGGTGCAGCAAAAGGGATGGATAGAGTACAAGGCGACTATATGGGCATGCTGGCTACTGTAATTAATGGGATGGCTTTGCAAGGAGCTTTAGAAGATCAGGGGATTAAAACCAGACTTCAATCTGCTATTGAAATGGATAAAGTAGCAGAACCATTTATTAAAAGAAGAGCCGTAAGACATTTAGAGAAAGGTAGAGTAGTAATTTTCGGTGCGGGAACTGGTAATCCTTATTTTACTACCGATACTGCTGCTACTCTAAGAGCAATAGAAATTGGGGCAGATGTAATTCTTAAAGGTACTAGAGTGGACGGAATTTATGACAGCGATCCTGAAAAAAATGCTAATGCAGTAAAATTCAATTCATTATCTTATGATGAGATTTTCGAAAAAGATCTTAAAGTAATGGATATGACGGCTTTTACCCTGAGTAAAGAAAATAATTTACCAATTGTTGTTTTTGATATGAACAAAGAAGGCAACTTGTTGAAAGTAGTTTTAGGGGAAGAAGTAGGAACGCTGGTGAATATTTAATTAAATTATTAGCATTGAACAATAAGCAATAGAGAAAAAATAATAAAACTGCTTATTACTCATTACCAATTACTTATAAAATATGTGTAACTTATCAAATTTTCAATATACAATGGAAGAACTTAGTATGATTATGGATATGGTAAAGCAAGAAATGGATGCTGCAATAAAGCACCTAGATCACGCTTTCCAAAAAATTAGAGCTGGTAGAGCTTCTACTTCTATGGTACAAGATGTAGTGGTAGAATATTATGGCGCAATGACGCCAATTAATCAGGTAGCCAACGTATCTGTTCCGGATGCGATGACAATCTCAATTCAGCCTTGGGATAGAACGGCAATTAATGCGATTGAAAAAGCAATTATTAATTCTAACCTTGGTTTTGCTCCTTCTAATAACGGAGAATACATTATCCTTAATGTGCCACCATTAACGGAAGAAAGACGTAGAGATTTAGCAAAACAAGCTAAAGCAGAAACAGAACAAACTAAAGTAACTGTAAGAAATGCCAGACAAGATGGTATGAAGGAATTGAAAAAATTAGAGGGCGTTTCTGAAGATATTATTAAAGATACAGAAGCTAAAATACAAGAACTTACGGATAAGTACGTAAAATTAGCAGACGAACATCTTAAAGCAAAAGAACAAGATATTTTCAAAATCTAATTTCTTAGATGAAATAAATAAAAAAACTTCAGAGCAATCTGAAGTTTTTTTATGGATAAATTGTATTAATTCTATTTTAGGACTGATTAATTGCTTCAGTCATAATTCAAGGTTATGCTTTAATCAGCCATCAACCATCAACTATCAACCATCAACCATCAACTATTATTGATATCTTTCATGTTCTTTTTGTTTTACAAATTTGCTCCAAATAGGTTTGGTAAGCGCTTTGTATTTTTCAACATCGAAGACCTGAGAGTCTGTAAGTGCTTTATAAGTAAGCCAAATACCAAAAGGAAATAAAACCATGTTGGGAAACCAAGAAGCCAAATAAGGATTCATTTCTCCTTTCCATGCATAATTTTCAACAGTAAGATTCATAATATAAAAAATTATGAAAATAATAATGGCAACAACTACAGGCAAACCAACACCGCCTTTCCTAATAATAGAACCAAGACTTGCCCCAATAAAAAAGAAAACAATACAAGTAACAGAGTAGGCAAAAATTCTTTGTTGGTACATTACTACTTTGTTATAATATTTTACCATTTCCACAATTTCAGTGTTTTTATTTTCTTTTTCTTTTAATTGAGAATCTACCTTGTTATAAGCGTCATAAAGAACTTTTAACCTTTGTTTTTCCTTAAGTTTATTCAACTCGAAAGGTGCAATAGGTTTTAATTTATTAGGTATTTTATCAATATAAGAAACATAATTATTGCTTTGGGAAACCATTAAACTGCTTATTGAGTTTAGGTTGATTACATTCTCTTTCTTAGTTTTCGCAATGGTAGAATTAAGCTTATTATAGGTTTGAAATTTGTAATCATCCGATATTTTTTCTTCCTCAATAGCTTTATTAATGATGTCACTTACGTCAAAATGCTGAACCAAAGAATCAAACTTTACCGCTTGGCCAGGTTGTTTTAATCTTTGTAAATAATCCTTATCCTGAAGATTGTCTTCAAAAATATAACCACTGTAGAGAATTAGTTTTAAATAATTTTTGTTAGCAGCAGGCACAAATTCTCCTCTTTTGGCAATTATGGTTCTTTGGTCTTCGTAAGCGTTTGCATCTTTATGAATGAAAACTCCATCCAAATATTTACCATTTTCACCATAAATTCTATCAAATTTAACACTAGCACCAGGTAATGAATTGATGAATTGACCAGCCGTAAAATTAAGAGCAGGCTTTGTGGATGCGATATTATACATCATGTTTTTCGCCTTCCTTTGGAAATCGGGGATTACATTATTCGAGAAAAAGAAAAGCATTACAGAGAGCAAGCCAACAGTAACAAAAAGTGGTAGCATAACTCTGGTAAGAGAAATCCCAGCAGATTTTATTGCAGCCAATTCATACCGTTCCCCGAAATCTCCAAAAGTCATAATAGAAGCCAATAAAATGGTAAGCGGAAGCACCATTTTTACGACATTCACACTCAGGTAAAATAAAAATTTTAAAATTTCCCAAGTGGTAAGACCTTTCCCAGTGAACTGTGAGAGCTGTATCCATACAATATTTACCATAAAGATGAAAAACAACACACTGAAGATAAATAAGAACGGCCCAAAAAAGGTTTTTATGATATATTGGTCGAGTTTCTTTAACATTTGCCAAAATTATGAAAAAGTCACAAAAGGTTTTGCTTTTGTGACTTTATTTTAACGTATTTTATTATTTTATAATTCCGTAATCAGATAATTTTTATATTTATTTTTATCAAAACTAAAAGTTGATGAGCTAATGCTTTGGTTTTCTTTATATTGAGTTACAGTAATGACGGCCAAATCGTTTTCTGTAGAGGTTTGTGCAATTTTAGCAATTTGTTTTTTGGGCATATTAATGTAAAGCACTACATTTTTAATTCCGTTGTTTTTAACAGGAACTAAAGTTATTTTGTCTAGCGCTCCGCTTTTACCAGAATAGGTAACCGTATAACCATTTTTGTATTCATCAATATAATTAATAGGCGACAGAGCTTTCTCGCTACCATTTGGTTTTGCGATGGTAACTTCTTGGTCTTCTTTAGAAATGTTATAGACTTTTTTTCCATCAAAAATCTGCTCATTTCCCATAATATTCAGTTTATATTGAGAAGGAGTAGAGTAGAAAATACCAGTTTCTGTTTTTGATATTTTGCCAGAACCCGTTCCGTAAGTAAATTTGAAATAAGTATTTTTCTTAGCTTTATAATTTGCAGAAACTGCATCTAAAATAGTTTTGGCTTTCGCATCAATTTTCTGTGCAAAAGAAAAGGTAAAACTACCTACAACTAAAGTTCCTAAAAGTATTTTGTTTAAAAAATTCATTTCTTAATTGTTTTTGATTTGTTTCTTTATTGGTTTCAAAAAGTGAGCCAATTTTTACAAAAATACAACAATGCTCTTAAATACAAAGATTTTATAGTTTCTTCATTCTATATGATTGAAATTCGTAATTAATGATTTTGTAAAACATTCTTGGGTAAAGAACAGAATTAAAATAGTAATTTTAGGCATTAATTTTAAAAATTTATGGACAGACGAAAATTTCTTAAAGGTTCTGCGTTGCTTTCTGGTGCGTTAACGCTAAATCCGTTTGATTTATTTGCAAATAATTCTGATGAAAAACTCAGTTTTAAAGGTAAAAAGGCAAAGAATATCATTTTTATGATTAGTGATGGAATGAGCAGCGGAACGCTTTCTATGGCGAATGTATATTCAAGAAATATTTGTGGGAAAGAATCCCATTGGATGAGTCTATATTCAGAAAATAAAGTTTCTAGAGCGTTGATGGATACTGCATCTCTTAATTCTGTGGTTACAGATTCTGCAGCGGCAAGTTCATCATTCGGAGGCGGTTTTAGAGTGAAAAATGGTTCTTTAAATATGGGGCCTAACGGAGAAAACCATCTACCGATATGGCAAAAATTCAAAAAAAGTGGTAAAAAAGCAGGTTGTGTAACTACGGTAACCATAACGCACGCAACGCCAGCGGGTTTTTGTGTGAATTCTGCCAAAAGAAGTGCCGAACCAGAAATTGCGCAAATGTATGCCGAACTTGGTTTTGATGTGATGATGGGGGGCGGTGATGAATTCTTCAACCCTGAAAAAAGAACCGATAAAAAAGATGTTTATGCTCTTTATGAAAAGAAAGGCTATCAAGTTTTAAAAAATAGTACAGATTTAAAAAATATAGAGAAAAATAAACCTGTTTTAGGGGTTTTCAATATGGGTGCATTGCCCTATACCGTTGATAGAAAAAATAATTCAGAGCTTCAGGATAAACCAACTTTGGCTGAAATGGCAAAAGCAGCAATTAATCAAATGAAAGATCATAAAGAAGGTTTTGTTCTTCAAATTGAGGCGGGTAAAGTAGATTGGGCTGCCCATGCAAATGATGTTGCAGGTCTTTTGCACGATCAGTTATCTTTTGATGAAACCATAAAAGTTGTGATGGATTTTGCTGAAAAAGACAAGAACACTTTGGTGGTTATTACAACAGACCACGGAAATGCCAACCCTGGAATTATTTATGGAGCTGATGCAACTAATAAATTCAATAGTATTGCCAATTATAAATGTACCAATGAGTTTTTACTGAATAACATTCGTCCAGATTTTAATTTGCAACAAATTAAAGATTGGATTTTTGATAACAATAAATTTTCTGTTACCGATGATGATGCTAAACATTTACTGAATTTCTATAAAGGTTTAGAAAAAAACGAAGAAGGTTTATATAACTACAAAAATTTGCCTTATAGAGCGTTTTCAGAAATGCAGAAAAAACACAATAATGTAGGCTGGATTAGTATGGACCACAGTGGTGATCATGTAGAACTTGCGATGTATGGCCCAGGAAGCGAATTGCTGAAACCTTTTGTTAAAAATACAGATTTACACTACTTAATGTTGGAAGCAGCCGAAGTAGAGAATAAATTCTAAAAAAAATAACCTGTTCATTGAGCAGGTTATTTATTTCAATTAAAATGATTGATTTTTACTTTCTCAATTCCTCCAAGAAACTTTCCAAAGCATTGAGGTCAGAGATTTGCACTTCTCTCGCTTTAGCACCATTGAAACCACCTACAATTCCTGCCGCTTCTAGTTGGTCCATAATTCTACCTGCTCTGTTGTACCCCAATTTTAATTGTCTTTGTAACATAGATGTAGAACCTTGTTGCGTAGAAACAATAATTCTAGCCGCATCTTCGAACAGTTGGTCTTTTTCATTCGGGTCAAAACTTCCAACCGTAGAAGTCGCTTCTTCACCAGAATATTCTGGCAACATAAATGCGGTAGAATAACCTTTTTGTTCGCCGATAAATTCAGCAATTTTTTCCACTTCTGGTGTATCCACAAAAGCACATTGTAATCTTAGAATTTCGTTTCCGTTGAAGTACAACATATCTCCTTTACCAATTAATTGATCTGCGCCTGGAGAATCTAAAATGGTTCTGGAATCTACCGAAGAAATTACTCTAAATGCAGCTCTTGCTGGGAAGTTTGCTTTAATCATCCCTGTAATTACGTTTACAGAAGGCCTTTGTGTGGCTACAATTAAGTGAATTCCCACTGCTCTTGCCAATTGTGCTAATCTCGCAATAGGGAGTTCTACTTCTTTCCCTGCGGTCATAATGAGGTCTGCAAATTCGTCCACCACCAAAACAATGTAAGGCATATAACGATGTCCGTTTTCAGGATTCAGTTTGCGTTCTGTGAATTTTTTGTTGTATTCTTTAATGTTTTTACAGAAGGCATTTTTCAGCAAATCATAACGCGTATCCATTTCAATACAAAGAGAATTCAGTGTGTTAATCACTTTGTGCGTATCGGTAATGATTGCGTCTTCACCATCAGGAAGTTTTGCCAAATAATGTCTTTCAATTTTTGAATAAAGCGAAAGTTCTACTTTTTTAGGATCCACCATTACAAATTTCAATTCTGATGGATGTTTTTTGTAAAGTAATGAAGTTAAAATCGCATTAATTCCAACAGATTTACCTTGTCCGGTTGCACCAGCCATCAATAAGTGAGGCATTTTGGCTAAATCTGCCACGAAAACTTCGTTAGAAATGGTTTTTCCGAAAACAACAGGCAAATCCATATCAGAATTTTGGAATTTCGGTGATGCAATCACACTTCTCATAGAAACCATTGAAGGATTTTTGCGCGGAACTTCAATCCCAATCGTTCCTTTTCCTGGCATTGGTGCGATAATTCTAATCCCAAGAGCGGAAAGATTTAAAGCAATATCGTCTTGTAATTTTTTGATGGCAGCCACCCTAATCCCCGCTTCTGGAACAATTTCGTAGAGGGTAACAGTTGGGCCAATGGTTGCTTTAATTTCTGCAATGCCAACGTTGAAATTTTTCAGTAAACCAACAATTTTATTTTTATTTTCTTCGAGTTCGTCTTTATTGATGGCGATTTCTTCGTTACCATATTCTTTTAGCAATTCAATTTTTGGCATTTGGAAGTTCGCCAAATCCAATTTATGGTCATAAACGCCATGTTTGTCCACTAAATCTTTTGCTTTTTTATCAAAATCGTCTAATTCTTCTTTTTGTTCCTCAATACTAAAAGCAATATCTTCTTTTTGAGGAGTAGGGTTTTCTGTTTGGGACTTTACAGCAGTTTCTTCTTTTTCAAAATTGAAAGCAACAGGTTCTAAATCTTTCCCGAGAGGAATACTGATCGGGTTTGTTGGTGCTGGAGTTGCAATTGGAACCTCAAAACTCGTTTGATTAGGTGTTTTGATGGTTTCGATGATTTCTTTCTTAGGAATTTCTACTTCAGTAGTTACCTTCAAATTTTCAATAGCAGTTTCTTCTTTCAGTTCTTTATCTGCTTCGAAATCTTCTTCTGCATTGTAATCTGTTGGGGCGAATTTGTCTTTTAAAGCATCATATCTTTTTTGTATTGCTCTTGGTCTTAGATTGAATTCGAGCACAAAATATAAAATAATGCTAGAAATTAAAGTTACCCAAAGTCCAAAATTCCCAATTATAGAAGCTAAATAATCTTGTATTTCATTCCCGAAAACGCCACTTAATGTGCCATCGCCTTTGGTAATTGCGCCCATAAAAATAGGTAACCAACAAATGAAAAATAAAGAATGAGAAATGGTTTTCCAAAGTTTAAAGTATGATTTTTTAAGAATTTGAAATCCAAAAACCATCAATAAAAAAGCAACAACAAATGCGGCAATCCCAATACTATCAAAAATGAAAATATTACCCAACCAATCTCCTAATTTCCCGAAGAGGTTAGAAGATTTTATTTCTCTGTCTAGCATTGCGCCTGCTTGGCTTTGGTTGGCCCTCCAGTTCAGCAGATAAGAAACAAACGATAGCGCAAAAACTACCGATAAAAATAATAAAAATAACCCGAAAAATATTCTTGGCTTAGAAAGCGATTTGCTTTTTTCCACCTCTTGTCTATTGTTTGATGCTAATTTTGCCATAATTGTGATAACACGCAAAGGTAATATTTTAAATGAAAATTTGAAACTTTTCATTTTGCTTTTGACTCATTTTTTAACTAAATTTTTATTAAAACAGATTTTTTTAAGATGTATTATTTTGATAAAAAAGGAGTTGAGTTGTCTTAATTAAATTTTCAGAATTTTTAAAAGTAAATACATAAGTTTTCTTTGCCTGTTTTTTGCCTTTTAAAACAAGAAATTTTATAAAAACTTTAACACCTCAATAGATAAAATCCAACTATCAAAATTCGATAATTCAATTTATAGAATGTATTTTTGCATAGTTTAAAAATCTATTAATGAAAAAGTTGATTAATATTCTTATTTCTACCAGAACAATGGCTGTTTTGTTGTTTATTTATGCTTTTGCAATGGCGTATGCTACTTTTGTAGAGAATGATTACGGAACGCCTACCGCCAAAGCTTTAATCTATGAAGCATAATGGTTTGAGGTGGTAATGCTTTTGCTTATCATAAATTTTATTGGCAACATCAAAAGATACAGACTTTGGAAAAGAGAAAAATGGCCTTTATTGGTTTTTCACTTGGCTTTTATCTTAATTTTTATTGGTGGTGCTATTACAAGATATATAAGTTATGAAGGGCAAATGCATATTAGAGAAGGCCAAACTTCTAATGAAATTGTTACGGATAAAAACTTTTTTAAGATACAAATAGAACAAGGTGGTGATAGATTAAGCTATCAGGAAATCCCATATATGATGTCTTCACCAGAGCCATTAATTGCAAAAATTATCCCGCATACTTTCAAGGCGAAATATGATTTTAATGGTCAGTTAGTAGAAGTTAAGCAGTTAGATTATGTTTTGAGAAAAAAAGATAGTCTTCAGGCAGATGCTTCGGGTAAAGAATATCTTCACTTGGTTTCAACGAACGAAACGTCAAGAGAGGATATTTATTTGGGAAATGGTGAAGTTAAAAATATTAACGGGTTTTTAGTTTCTTTTAATAGACCAATTGAAGGTGCTGTAGAATTTAAAACAGAAAATGGTAATGTTCTTATTAAAACGCCTAAAGAAGCCAATTATATGACGATGGCTACACAAGCAACTGGAATAACAAAGAAAAATGAGTTTGAACCGTTGGCTTTCAGAAGTTTATATACTATTGATAATTTGAAAATTGTTGTTCCTGAGCCTATTAGAAAAGGAAAACTGGTTTCTTATTCTGGTGATAAAAAGAAAGATCAGAATGTACCAGATATGCTTTTAGTAGAGCTTAAAGGCCCTAAAACCAAGCAAAATGTAGAACTTTCTGTAGAAAAAGGAAATCCTAATGCTTATAAACAAGTAACGATTGATGGGCTTAATATTATTTTAGGATTTGGGCCGAAAGTTTACACAACTCCTTTTGCACTTAAATTAGATGATTTCGTAATGGAAACGTATCCAGGTTCTATGTCGCCATCTTCTTATGAGTCTCACATTCAGATTATAGATGATGGCAAGCAAACCCCTTACAAAATATATATGAATCACGTTCTTAATCATAAAGGATATCGTTTCTTCCAAGCAAGTTTCGATCCTGATAGACAAGGTACCGTACTATCTGTAAACCACGATTTTTGGGGTACTTTAATTACTTATATTGGTTATGCATTTTTGTTTTTAGGTTTATTTGTGGCTTTATTTTGGAAAGGCACTCATTTCTGGAAACTTAACAATACTTTGAAAGAAATTGCGGTTAAAAAAGCAACGGTTGTTTTATTGTTATTATCATTCTTAGGATTTAATGCGCAAGAACACAACCATAAAGAAGGTGAAACACATGGCACTGAAGTTCAATCTCAAACTAAATCTGCTAATAATGGTGATGCACAAACCATGGAGCATCTTAAAATACCTGAGAAACATGCGGATAAATTTGGATATCTTTTGGTTCAAGGTTTTGATGGTAGAATAGAACCCATGAACACCCAAGCTCTTGATGTTCTGAGAAAATTGACTAAAAAAGAAAAATGGGGCGATCTAAATGCTAATCAGTGGTTTTTGTCTATTAATCTAAATCCGATGGTTTGGATGAAAGACAACATTATTAAAATTGGCACAAAAGGTGGTGACGAACTTAAAAATAAAACCAAAGCCAATGAAGATGGTTATACCTCAATGATGAACTTGTTTACAGTAGATGCACAAGGTATGCCTAAATTTATTTTAGAAG
>JAYRDY010000032.1:0-15254 GCA_041909215.1 Cloacibacterium sp.
TTATGAATTTTGGTTAAGACGTGTAAGAAAAAGCGCAAATAATACTGCAGTAAAATATATTAAAAATTTCAAAAAAATTATCAGAATTTGTATGGCAAATGGGTGGTTAGATAAAGACCCATTTATCAATTATAAGTCTAAAGTTAAAGTTGTCGAAAGAGTTTTTTTAACCCATACTGAAATCCAAACACTACTAAATAAAAGTTTTGTTTCAGAAAGACTAGAATTGGTAAGAGACATTTTTATTTTCAGCTGCTTCACTGGGCTGGCTTATGTGGATGTGAAAAAATTGACCAAAGAAAATCTAAATATTGGCATTGATGGCCATAAGTGGATTTTTACCCATAGACAAAAAACTGACACTCCTTCAAGAATTCCTATTCTTCCAACGGCTGAGGGTATTCTTGAAAAATACAAAGATCATCCTCAATGTATTAATTCTAATATCTTACTCCCTATTCTAAGTAATCAAAAAATGAATGCTTACCTCAAAGAAATTGCAGATGTTTGTGAGATTAATAAAGAGCTTACTTTCCATATTGCTAGACATACTTTTGCTACTACTGTCACTCTCTCAAATGGTGTTCCGATAGAGAGTGTAAGTAAGATGCTTGGTCACACGAATATAAAGACTACACAGCATTATGCTAAAATTTTAGATCAAAAAATTTCCACAGATATGCAGGTTTTAAAAGACAGATTAAAAGATTTGGAAATTTCTAAAATATCATAACATCATAAGTGTGTTATGTAAAATAGTTGTAATTTATTTGTTGCATAATTTTTATGTTCTAAAATTTTCAAGAAATAAATATTTTAGGAGCGTATTTTAGAAATACGCTTTTTTTTATAAACTAAATAACTTGGAATCGAAATCAATTAAACTACTAACGGAATTGAATAGACAAATTCAGTTCTTAGAATCGGAATTTGAAGATGAAATTATTAAAACAGAAAAAAACATTGAACTTATTTACTTATCAATTGAAAAATTAAAGAATGTTGTTTCTAATTACAACTTTAAAACTTGTATTGAGGAAATAAAATTCTTTAAGGAAATAAAACCAAAATTCACTTCTAAGTTAATTTACAATAACAATATTCTTAGAATTGAAACCAATAAGCCTATTGGCAGTAATCAGATAGTTATTAATTACTACCAGAAAGAACAGAAGAAAATTAAATATTTTTTTGAAGATAATTTAGAATTCTACAAGTACTACCGTACCAATTCAAGTTATCTTGATGAAAAATATTTCACTAGAAATAATCATGATTTTAAATTGAATCTGGAAACCTGTTATGTTTCCATAGATAAAACATTTTCTACTTCCCATGATTTGAAATTAGCCAAACTCATTGCTAATGATTTGCTCTCAATATACTTAGAGAATAAGATCATTCAGCAAGAAAACTTAAAGCTCAAACATACCCAACGCAACCTCAACTCAAAACTTACTTGGACAGGCTCAAAAATAGCACTCACAGAACTAATTTATGCGCTTCAAACGGAAGGTGTTTTCAATAATGGGACTGCTAGCTTGAAAGATATTGCCGAAACTTTCGAAGAATTATTTGGAATAGATTTAGGTCAGTACAGACGTAACTTCTTAGAAATCAGAACTAGAAGAGAAGATAGAACAAGGTTTTTAAATTCTTTAAAGAGCAATCTAATCAGAAGAATGGATGATTCTGATGAATTTTATTAATTTTTTTATACCCAACGCAGTCTCCGTTGTGAATGAATTATCATCAAATCTTACAAATTTGCCTTAATTAAATTTTATAATTATGGCAGTTAACATTTTAACAAAAGAAGACCTACAGGATTTTAAAGCAGATTTACTTGTAGAGATTACAAAATTACTTCAACCGAAAAATAAAGAACATAAGCAATGGCTTCGTTCTTCAGAAGTAAAAACGATTCTCAAAATTTCTTCAGGTACCTTGCAAACGTTGCGTATTAATGGCACCCTCCGTTTCTCAAAAGTCGGGGGTACTCTTTACTACAGTTATGATGATATTGAAAAATTGCTGCAGTCCAATAATTAAATTCTAGACTAAAATCCTACTTCCTCCCTCAGCTTTTTAGTGTAGAAATTTCTCCCTTTAGATAAGGGGGAAACAATTTCTACACTTTAGGGTTGGGAATACCATCTATTTTCTATCAACAAAATCCATCTTTTAAGAATGAATTACATTAAACACCTTACCGGTTTTTTTGAAAAAGTTGCACAGGATAGAAATCTCAATGCAACTCATGTGAGCCTTTATGTTGCTCTGTTTCAATTCTGGAATTTTAACCGTTTCAAAAATCCAATAAGCATATCCAGAGACGAAGTAATGAGAATCAGCAAAATAAGTTCAAAAGCTACATATCACAAATGCCTAAAAAACCTCCATGCTTTAGGATATTTTGACTATCAGCCTTCTTACAATCCATTCAAAGGAAGCCAGATAGTCATGTTTGATTTTTCCGAGGATTTAAAGCCTCTGTCTAAATACGCTAAGACATCATCTGAACAAGTTATTGAAATAGTAGATAAACAAGCTCTAATCAACAAAAGAACAACTTCTAAGGCAGGTATTAAACAAGCTTTAGTACCTATTATAAACAATATAAACATTACAAAAGAATCAAACGAAAATAAAGAGGGAGCACCCATTCCCAAAATCAATTATCAATTTTTTAATAATTCAAATTCACTGAACCAAAATTTAGCTTATCAGTATACAATTCCTGAAAACAGTTTTTTAAAAAAAGAAAAAAGTTGCGCCAAAAAAGAAAAAGAACAATGGAACGATACTACCGAAAATTTGAATGTTGAAAATATCATTCCACCACCATTTGAAGAGCTGATTAATTTTTTCAAAGAATTAAATGCCCCATTAATTGAAGCTCAGAAATTTTTTAATCATTATGAGTCAAACGGCTGGTTAGTAGCTGGAAAATCTAAAATGAAAAACTGGAAAGCTTCAGTAGAAAATTGGTTAGAAAAATCAAATAGATTTAATTCTATTTCTCCAAATCATATACCATCCCCAAAGAATCTCCAAGCCACCACCAACAAAAGCTACAAAGAACCACTTTAACCACAACTTATGAACTTTCCTACACCACCCATAGAAACCCGTTATGATTATTACAAAATCATTCCAGAATTCAAAAAATTCGCTTCCCAGTATATCGGAAAAAACTACCTTATTCCAGACGAAGAAAAACCCATAGTCTTTGCCACTATTGCATGGATGCTCCAAGACGATTTAGTGGCCAAAGAAATGGACTTCGACCTCCAAAAAGGAATTCTCCTTTCTGGTCCTATTGGTTGCGGAAAAACCACCTTGTTCAAGCTCATGCAAAAATTCATAGGAAGCAAAAACAAATTCGGAATGGTCTCCACACGCCAAATCGTTTCAGAATTCATGCAGTCGGGCTATCAAGTTTTAGAAAATTATTCCAAAGGCAACTTTTCCCACGATGCTCGAAAAGCCAAAGTCTATTGCTTTGACGATTTAGGCATTGAAACCTCATCGAAGTATTACGGAAACGACTGCAATGTCATGGCAGAAATTCTCCTAACACGCTATGACCTGTTCAAAGAAAAAGGACTCATAACACACCTCACCACCAATCTTTCTGCAGCGGAAATAGAATCCATCTACGGAAACAGGCTCCGCTCCCGAATGAGAGAAATGTTCAATCTTTTCGGCTACGACCAAAACTCCACCGATAAAAGAAAGTGATTTAATTAATTTTATTTCAATTTATTGTAATTTATTGCAGATTTTACGGTTTTACCCTTTTTTGTTTCAATAGGGTTTTGTAATTTTGAAAGATTACAAAAATTTTAAAGATTAATGGCCAACTTCGAACAGACTTTCAAAAACATAGACGATTTATTGTACAAGGATTCAGGAGCAGACTCAGAAATTGATTATATAGAGCAATCCTCTTGGATTCTTTTTTTGCGCTATCTAGACTCTTTGGAGCAAGATAAAAAAGACGAAGCTGAATTACAGGGTAAGGAATACAAATTCATTCTCGATGAAAAATTCCGTTGGACTTCTTGGGCGAAGCCTAAAACAAAAGACGGAAAAGACGATATTCATTCCGAAATGACAGGGATTGATTTAGTGAAATTTGTAGAATTTGAACTATTCCCTTATTTAGCAGATTTTAAAAATCTTCACTCTGAAAACCCAAAAACCATAGAGTATAAGATTGGTGAAATCTTTTCAGAACTCAATAACAAAGTAAAATCGGGGTATAATCTACGTGAGATTATAGACATGGTAGATAAGCTACCTTTTGGCTCCTCATTAGATAAACACGAGCTTTCTCACCTCTACGAAACCAAGATTAAAAACATGGGAAATGCAGGCAGAAACGGTGGGCAATATTACACTCCTCGTCCGCTAATTCGCGCCATGATTGCCCTAATAGACCCTAAAATTGGTGAGAAAATCTATGACCCTGCTTGTGGCTCTGCAGGTTTCCTTTGCGAAGCTTACGACTACCTTTACCAAAGAATGGAGAAAACATCTTCCAACCTAGAGACGCTCCAAGAGAACACTCTTTTTGGTAAAGAAAAGAAAAACTTAGCCTATATCATCGGAACCATGAACATGATTCTTCATGGTATAGAAGCACCCAATATTGTACATACCAACACGCTAGGCGAAAACATCCGAGATATTCAAGAGAAAAACAGATTTGATGTCATTTTAGCCAATCCTCCTTTTGGTGGAAAAGAACGAGTGGAGGTTCAACAAAACTTTGACATCAAAACTGGTGAAACGGCTTTCTTGTTTATGCAGCACTTCATCAAATCGCTTAAAGCAGGTGGGCGTGCAGCTATTGTTATCAAAAACACATTTTTAAGCAATACAGACAATGCTTCTGTAGCTCTTAGACAGCACTTGTTAGAAACCTGTAATTTACATACCATTCTAGATATGCCTCAAGGAACATTCTTAGGGGCAGGTGTTAAAACAGTAGTCTTATTTTTTACAAAGGGCGAACCTACTAAAAACATTTGGTATTATCAGCTAGACCCAGGAAGAAATATGGGGAAAACAAACCCTTTGAATGATACTGATTTAAAAGAGTTTTTAGATTTCGCAAAAACAAAACCAGAAACCGAAAAATCTTGGAATCTCTCGGTGGCTCAATGGTCCCTGAGCTTGTCGAAGGGTGAAGCCACTTACGACCTATCCGTTAAAAACCCCAACAAACCCGAAGAAGCACCTCTACGTGAACCTGCATTAATCCTTGAAGAAATGCAAATACTAGACGAAGAAACAAATGAGATTTTAGGAACTTTAAATGAGTTGGTGTAATATGAAATTAGAATCAATAACACTTAAGAACTATAGATCTGTTAAATCAGTTAGTTTTCATTTTAATCAAATCAAAGATAAGTCATTTGCTTATGGATTAATTGGTGAAAATGAAGCTGGCAAATCTAGTATTTTAAAAGGAATCGCTATAAAAGATTTAAATAATGGCATTATTGTTACCAATAAAGATTTTACAGATAAAGATGAATTTATCGATATTAGGTTTGAATATATTTTAGAAAATAGAGAAAATGATATCGTTAAAGATCTTATAAAAAAAAGTTTTAGAGATGAAGAAACTAATATAAGTAAGATTAAAAACTTAACCGTTGAGTTTAGTAAAAAGGAGGGAAACTTACCTGTTGAATTTTATTTGGAATTTTGTACTGATAATGATGATATAGAGCATTATCTTATAGAAATAAATTCTGAATTATATAATTACATTCACAACAATTTTCATAAGACAATATTTTGGTCATATGATGATAAATTTTTAATTTCTAAAGAAATTATATTAAGTAACTTTTTTTCTAATCCATTAGAAGTTTCAGTACCATTAACAAACTGTTTTTTATTAGCTGGATACTCATTAGAAGATTTCCCAAAAATACTTCAAAATATAATTTCTGATTCTACAGAAAGAGAAGATGTTAGAGAGAAATTAGGAGAATCTGTAACAAAACATATAAAAAGAGTTTGGAAAAATCACGATATAAAAATTTCATTTGATTTAACTAGTGATAAACTAAATTTTCATGTTAAAGATTTAAAGTCTAATGGTAAATCAAAAACAGCAGAACAAAGAAGTGACGGTTTCAAAAGATTTATTTCTTTTTTACTTACAATTTCTGCTCAGCATAAAAATTCTCAACTTAAAAATACAATTTTATTAATAGATGAACCAGAAACACATTTGCATCCAAAAGCTCAAGAGTTTTTTTTAAATGAATTAATTGAAATATCAAAATCAAATAATAATATTGTTCTTTTTGCAACACATTCTAATTATTTTATTGATAAAGAACATTTAGAAAGAAACTTTAAAGTTTCAAAAAATGGAGATTTTACAGAATTAAGTAAATTCGATGAAAAGAAATCCTCATATGCAAGTGTAAATTATGATGTTTTTAATATAATAAGTACAGATTATCATAACGAGCTTTATGGGAAAGCGCAGGATTTATCAGGTATCGATGATAATAAAATTTTTGACAAAAAAATCAAAGAGATTGTTAAGAGAACTCCTATCAAAAAAAATTATGTGCATACAAATGGTAGAAAGTTTGATGTGTCACTTCCCACATATATTAGACATCAGATACATCATCCGGAGAATAGTTTAAATCCTAAGTTTAGAGAAAATGATCTAAATGAATCAATTGTAATACTTAAAGAATTAGTTGAAATTTTATCACAAGAAATAAAAAACTATGAATAGGTGGGAAGTAAAAAAAATAAAAGACATTGCTTTAGTTACCGCTGGTCAATCACCTGAAGGGAAATATTATAATGAAAATTCAGTGGGTTTGCCATTTTATCAAGGTAAAAAAGAGTTTACGGAAAAATACATTGGTGAACCAAAAGTTTGGACTTCGTTTATAACAAAAGAAGCAATTGAGGGAGATGTTTTGATGTCTGTAAGAGCTCCTGTTGGTCCTGTTAATTTTGCAACTCAAAAATGTTGCATAGGACGTGGTTTAGCTTCAATTCGTGTTAAAGAAAAATTTGACAAGGATTTTTTGTTTTTATTTTTTAAAAATATTGAAAATCAATTAACAGGCAATGCGGGTGCTGTATTTAATTCAATTAATAAATCACAAATTGAAAACATTGAAATCCCAATCCCACCCCTAGAAGAACAACAAACCATAGTAGCCAAACTCGACCAAGCATTTGCAGCCATAGACCAAGCCAAAGCCAACATCGAAAAAAACATCGCCAACGCTAAAGAGTTGTTTCAATCTAAATTGAATCAAATTTTTTCTCAAAATGGTGATGGTTGGGTGGAAAAGAAATTAGGTGAAGTAGTACAGTTTACAAATGGAAGAAATCAAAAAGAAGTATTAAATGTAAATGGTGAATACCCTATTTTAGGTAGCGCAGGAAGTATTATGGGTTATGCTACTAATTTTTTATGTGAAATAGGTACTGTAATTATTGGTAGAAAGGGTAATATATCGAAACCTTTATTTATAGATTTTAAGTTTTGGAATGTTGATACAGCGTTTGGGTTATTTCCTAAAAATAAAATAATGCTACCGAAATTTAATTACTATTTATGTTTGAATATAGATTTTGCATCTCATAATAAAGGGACAACTATTCCAAGTTTAGTAAAAAGTGATTTAATTGAGATTAAGGTTTCATATCCGATTTCATTAGAAATACAACAAAAAATCGTAACTCAACTAGACCAATTACAAGAACAAACCAATTTATTAGTAACCAAATACCAACAAAAACTAGCTAACCTAGAAGAACTCAAAAAAAGTATTTTAGAAAAAGCGTTTAAAGGGGAGCTCTCATAAACCACTCACTTTGTCATTCAGTAGGAAAGCTAATGTAGTGGTTCGGCGAAGTCAATCTCTTCAAAGTAATTAATAGAGCCAGTCCTAATGAGAAGAATTAGATAAAAAAAACAAAATAATTACACCAAAAAACTCATTCCATGAGAAACGAATCCGAAACAAGAGCTGAATTAATAGACCCACATCTTGCCAAACAAGGTTGGGCAGTTGTTCCAGAAAGTAGAATTCGCAGAGAATATCCCATTACCAAAGGCCGTTTAATTGGCAATGGCAAACGTGCTATGCCTGATAAAGCAGATTACATTCTTCAGTACAATAACCGTAATGTTGCAGTTCTAGAAGCCAAAGCAGAATCTTGCTACTATACCGAAGGTTTGGCACAAGCCAAAGATTATGCGACCAGACTTAATCTGCGTTTCGCAATCTGCACCAATGGTATCAAATATTATATGGCAGACCTTCACGGCTCTGAAAATGATATTCAAGAAATTCCTACTCCTCAGCAAATTTGGGATTTGTTATTCCCTAATGAAAATACTAGAGTTTCAGAAAAAGAAAACTGGAATCAGAAGTTTTACAATATCCCTTTTGAAACCAAAGGAGGCACTTGGGAACTCAGATATTATCAGCAAAATGCTATTAATGCAGTATTAGATGCTGTGGCTTCTGACAATAAAAGAATCCTTTTAACCTTGGCTACCGGTACTGGTAAAACAGCTATAGCTTTCCAAATCGCTTGGAAATTATTTCACGCAAGATGGAATATCAGAAAAGATGGCCAAAGGCTCCCTAGAATTTTATTCCTTGCAGATAGAAATATTTTGGCAGACCAAGCCTTTAATGCTTTTGGAGCTTTCGAAGAAAACGCTTTGGTAAGAATTAAACCAGCAGAAATTAATAAAAAAGGACAAGTGCCTAAAAATGGAAGCATTTTCTTTACCATTTTTCAAACTTTTATGTCGGGTACTAGCAAAGAAATGAATTATGATTGGAGTGAAGTTGCCGAAGATAAACAAATTTATGAAACAAAACCCAAAGCTAATTTCGGACAATATCCCAAAGATTATTTTGATTTTATCATCATAGACGAGTGCCATCGTGGTGGTGCAAATGACGAAAGCTCTTGGAGAGAAATTCTAGAATATTTCTCACCAGCTACACAGTTAGGGCTTACTGCTACTCCTAAAAGAGATGTAAACGCAGATACTTATTCTTACTTCGGAAAACCTGTTTATGAGTACTCTTTGAAACAAGGAATTAATGACGGTTTCCTTACCCCATTCCGTGTAAAACAAATAGACACCAATATTTCAGAATACCAATACACTTCAGATGATAAAGTCATTGAAGGTGAAATTGATACAGAAAAAACCTATACAGAAGAAGATTTTAATAAAATCATCACCATAAAAGACCGTGAAGAATTTAGAGTAAAAGAATTTTTAAAACTAATAGACCAAAACCAAAAAACTTTGGTTTTCTGTGCTACGCAAATGCACGCTTTAGCGATTAGAGATTTAATCAATCAGTTCTCAGACAGTAAAAATCCTAATTATTGTCAAAGAGTAACAGCCGATGATGGTGCGTTAGGCGAAAAATATCTTAGAGATTTCCAAGACAATGAAAAATCTATTCCTACCATTCTTACCACTTCAGAAAAACTTTCTACTGGGGTAGATGCACCAGAGATTAGAAACATTGTATTGCTTCGTCCTGTAAACTCTATGATTGAGTTCAAACAGATTGTAGGAAGAGGAACCAGGTTATATGATAATAAAGACTATTTCACCATCTATGATTATGTAAAAGCATACCATCATTTCAAAGACCCAACTTGGGACGGACCACCTTTAGACCCTCCTGCACCTCAACCACCAAAAGAAAAACCTATTTGTAAAACATGCGGTCAGAAACCATGTGTTTGCGAAATCACAGATACACCTTGTGAAATTTGTGGTTATATAGACTGTAGATGTAATGCCAAAAAAATGATGATAGAAGTTAAGCTTTCAGATGGTAAAGTAAGGCAGCTGCAAAGCATGGTCACCACATCTTTTTGGAGTGCAGATGGCAAACCTATATCAGCTCAAGAGTTTCTACAAAAACTGTATGGTACTTTGCCCAATTTTTTCACCAGCGAAGAAGATTTAAAAGAACAATGGAGCATACCATCTACTAGAAAAAAATTATTAGAAAGACTTTCTGAGAAAGGTTTTACAAGAGACAAATTAAGAGAATTTCAGAAAATTCTTAATGCAGAAGAATCTGATATTTTTGATGTTTTATCCTATGTAGCTTACAATTCAGAAATCCTAGAGAGAAGCAAAAGAGCTGAAAAAGCAAGAGCACATTTTACAGAAATGGATGCAG
This sequence comes from Cloacibacterium sp., assembly GCA_041909215.1. Lineage (GTDB taxonomy): Bacteria > Bacteroidota > Bacteroidia > Flavobacteriales > Weeksellaceae > Cloacibacterium. Next base: position 10,242 of record JAYRDY010000032.1, read on the forward strand.
AAAATAGAGCTTTCCTAGAATTTGTATTAGAGCAATACATAAAAGTTGGGGTAGAAGAATTAGATGATGAAAAAATTAGTGACTTCCTCCAGCTGAAATACCACTCCATCAAAGACGCAAAAAATAAGTTAGGAAATGTTCAAGCTATTAGACAGAATTTTATACAATACCAACGTTATTTGTATGTGTAGTATTCCAAAAAAGTACGTGTTTTTTTATTTTAGTAAAGACCAAATTTAAACTTCAGATATAATTAACCTTGAACAAATAATGCGAACTACCTAGAAATACAAATTATTAAATCACCCGCTACCCCTAAACCATAAACACATGAACTTCCAGGCAGGCTATATTCTAGATGGCGTTTCTCAAATTATTAATAAACAATTTGAATACAAGTCTTTTTTCAAGCATTCATTAAAAGATAATGAAGTAAATAAACTGCGCGGTCTGTTTGAAAACATTTCCAGTTTTAATTTAACATTCCCGACAAATAAAGAAATAGACTATCTCTGCATAAACCCTTGTTTAGCGGTTCAGAATAACATCCTCACTCGAGGATTGCCAACGCGGGCACCAATTGTGGTCGAAGAAGCGCTGGAAAAGGCTGGCTTGGTACTTCGTAATTTCGACAAAGAGTACGAAGAGAAATTCTCATTGGGGAATATTATGATACCCTATTCTGAATTCTTTGAAGTGCTACACTTGGTATACCCTAAGCTCGATATAGATAGAAATAATTATGCAGGCCAGTTAGATTCTGATTTGGAGTGGAAATTCCTACAAAACGAATCACCTGTATTTAAGCAAATTCTTCAGCCTCAAAGATTTTTTAGTACACTTAATCCTAAGGGAACGAACTCCAAAAGACTTGATTTTTCTTATTCAATACCATACAAAGTACCTTTCAAGACAGGTGTTGATTATAATGGAGACATCATTCTTTCTCCTTCCTACAAAACAGTGATTTTTGAAGTTGACGGTCCCCATCATTTAAGTACTGAATATCTCATTTATGATAAAATCAGAGACAATCTTGCTAATGAAGCTAATGCTGAGGTTATTCGTTACCCTTTTTCGAAGATTGATCAGCAGACAGACATTTCTAAAGACTTTGATCAAACTTTAATCGATATTTTAAATAAAAATTACGGACGGAGTATCGTGGAAAATTTACCACTGTATACCATAGCATTATTACCATTTTCTGTTGCCCGGATTCAGAAAACTTTATTAGAATATTTCATTCGGAATCCGGACGTACTTAATAAAGAAGCGCTTAATATATGTTTTATTGAAAGAGATATTCCTGGTGCAGCACTTGCCTTACAGATATTTCAGGATTTTGTCTCTAACCTGAATGCTTTACTTCATGATGAAGATAAATTAAAACTTCCTCAAATTCATGCAGTTTTATTACAGGACAAAAATTGGCTCTATGACGAATGCCTGAATTGCGGGCTTGAAAATATTGACTGGGCACAATTCAGTGAAGACCAGTACGATCTGGTTATTGACAGTTCTATGTTGCTACGTGATAATATTTATAATTTCAATAATACCACCAGCCTTAATTTTCTCACGGTTAGGAGTGCACATTTTGTAAATCAGACGATCGAAGGATCCAGACAGATTTATTGCTCAGAACCACTGCGCTACAAACCATTGGTGATCCGGAATGAAGACACCTCATATTCACCTGTTGCTGAATTGATACAGCCTATAAATTATTTTCTCAGGAATATATTTTTTAAAAAAAGTTTCAGAGAGGGCCAGTTACCAATAATTTCACGGGCATTGCAGAAAGCACCCGTAATCGGTTTACTGCCTACCGGCGGCGGTAAATCTCTGACTTTTCAAATACCCGCTTTTATGCAGCCGGGTTTAACAGTGATTGTAGACCCAATCAAATCGCTGATGGAGGATCAGGTTCGCGTCCTGAAAGAAAATTGGATAGATTCTGTTGCTTATATTAACTCCAGCCAGGATGACACCACTAAGAATCAAAGTATAGCAGATTTCAAACTGGGCAAAAAACAGATGATTTTTATTTCTCCGGAAAGATTTGTCATCGAAAATTTCAGAGATGTACTGTCAAACATTCATTCTACAGGTTTTGGTCAAAATATCATCTATTGTGTGGTTGATGAAGTGCATTGTCTTTCAGAATGGGGGCATGATTTCCGGACCGATTATCTTATGCTCGGTAAAAACGCCCAGACCTATTCATACTCCAGAAATTCTTCTGATGAGAGGGACAGGACCAAAATTGGTCTTATCGGCCTTACAGCGACAGCCTCCTTTGATGTGTTGGCAGATATCGAACGGGAACTGAGCATTGAAAGTGATGATGTGGCCCAGGCCACTATTATGATTGAAAATACGATCCGTCCCGAATTATTTTTTAGGGTGGTAGATGTTTCAAGGTTTGAAGATAGATCTGTTGCGTTAGTCGAAGAAATGAAATCATTTAAAGAAACTTTTGCATATTTTAATGATCCTGAAGTGTTGTTACAATCACAAAAGCATCATTTTGACAAGTTTGACAAATTGGATTTTTGCCAGCGGGATGAATTCAATACACCGGTTACTGATAATGACGGATTGATTTTTCAAAAAAAAGATTCATTTTTATTTCAAAACAACTTGAGCGATCAGGCCTCAATTACCTTCTGCGCAGTCAAAGGAACAGATAAAAATGATAATGGAGAATTTAGAAATAAAAAAGGCGTACGTTATGTCGAGCAGCAGTTACACATGAATGGTATACCTGCTACTTTTTACCATAGTCCTGATAACGATCAACAACAAAAAATAATAACCGAAAATTTCAACCTGTTCACAGGCGGAAAGGTTAATAACATGGTCTGTACTAAGGCATTTGGAATGGGTATCGACAAGGATAATATACGTTCTACTTACCACATAAATTATTCCGGATCCTTAGAAAGTTTGGTTCAGGAATGTGGCCGTGCTGGCAGAGATAAAAAGACTGCCGTCTCAACAATTTTTGTAGATCCAAGAAAAAAGTACGCTATAAACCCAATAATGCTGTACAAATATGTTCCCGGTCTTAACTCATTCCAGATGAAAATAGTGCGCGAATCATTAGACCCGGAAGATAAAACCCTCGCAACCAAAGAAGATTTTTTAAATTATCTCGCCGAATGCGAATTTAAATATATGAGAAAGGATGGAAATGAAGCCGCGCTAGCACCAGCATATGTAAAATTTTTAAAAGAAGTTATTCCTAGATATGCAAATGAAATTCTTACTGTTTCATCACCGGATCGGGAAATACATGATTTTTTCTTTAACCTGGCCTTTAAAGGAGCAAAAATTGAAAAAGCCCAGTTGTCACGGTTATTAAACAGAACTGAATTTAACTTGGAAGCCGATGTGCAACCTCCTTTTAGAGAGGTATTTAATAGCACTCAGGAGGGAGATTTCCGGTTCTATTTAGCATTCGAACATAATTTATTAGCCGAAACTGAAGACAAAGTAGTGCAGCATTTACCTAATGATAAAAAAGAAAAAAAAGATGAGATTAAATGGGTTTTCAAAGATAGTAACGATGTTGAAGACTTTTGGTTTAATATGAATCTGCGCGGTATTTTAAATGAAGTTGATTTGTCAGACACTCAGATAGCAGAAATTGAAGAACCCTTTCTCGCATCTCGGGATAAGAATGAAACAGGAAAAATTGTTTATAGGTTGAATGCTTTAGGTGTTTTGAAGTCATATACCAAAGATTATAACAAAAAATTTTATAAATGTACATTTTACAAAGCCGCTTCCATTGACTTTTACTTAAACAATCTTTCAAAATATCTTCGCCGCTATCAGTCCGAAATTACCGTAGAAAAAGAAATCGAAAAAATTTCCGAATTCCTGTCATTTGACCCAAAGAATTTAGTGGATGATATATTGGTTCTCCTATTTCACATTGCAGATTTCTCGATGACTGAAATTGCGCACAAAAGAAAGATCGCGACAGATGAAATAAAAAAACATCTCGAGGAAATGTTGTCGATGGAAGGCACCGACCTTGAAAAAAACTTCTATTTAAAGGAACAGATTTATTATTACTTTAATGCCAAATACGCCAAACCACATTTTAAGGAAGACGGTAAAGAGGTATCTTTATTAGACGACTACCGAAAATACCAGGATAAAATTCTGAAACCAACCGAAATCCTGTATAAATTTATTTCTGATGAGATTTTAAAGTTCGGTACAGAACAGAATAATTACAAACATCTGATAGGTTCTTGTAAGAAAATAACATATTCGCTTACAACTGCTGAACTCGAAACAGATTGGATATTAAGTCTGCTAAACGCTTTCGCTTTATACTCCACAAATAATATTTCGTACCGTAATGAAGCTAATTTTGTTATTAGAAGTGGTTTCGATCGACTATTTTCGGATAATAACTTCCACCAGGATGACTATGGATTGGTAAAAAAGATTTTCGAAAATTACTTTAAGAAATTAAGTGCCAACATTCGCCCCGACAATCCAAGTATCTTTGATATTGACTTGATAAAGAATGATTTACTTCAAAATCTTCAGGCACAGCAAATAGAAAAATTACTTAACAACTATAAAACGCAGCTTATATGAGAGAGACTTACAATACTGAGGCAATAATTGCTTCTTCTTTAGAGAATGTTACAAAACTGAAAGACCAGTTAGCTAAAATTGAACAGTTACGCGAAGATGTTAATAAAACCATCCTGCTTGCGCGTGAGATTCCGGAACACTTTAACCGTCTCGGTGATAACTTAGCCGCTATTTCTACAGATTTCATTTTGAAAACCGATGACACACTTAAAGAGCAGATTTTAGAGTTCAATTCTAAAATAAATGATCTTCAGCAGCGTATAGAGCAAATTGATAAAATTGATTTTAAAGAAAAATTCGAAAACGCTAATGAACAGTTCTACAATCATGTTACCGAACAGGTAACCGAAAAAATAAACCTTTTCGATAAAGCTCGCGAGAGTTATG
>JAYRDY010000033.1:0-14634 GCA_041909215.1 Cloacibacterium sp.
TTTATTATTTAAAAATAGAAACAGACAAAAGCGTTAAACTTGAAAAAATAATTAAAGAATAACCTATATTTTAAAAAATAAAAAAGCCTTCAGAAATATCATGAAGGCTTACTTTTTTAATTGAAACTATTAAAATTCCCCTTCTAAAAGAAGGGGTGGCAAAATTTTCATTAAAGAAAATTTTGACGGGGTAGTTTTTAAGCAGAGTTTCTACTTGCATTAATATTTCCAAATAATGAACGAGTAACAAGCTTTTCTAAAGCTTCTCTATTTCCTTCCTCTTTTTGTAATTTTATCAATGCATATTGTTGAATGCTCAACAAAGGCAACACAATATTTTCTCTGATTTTTACAGACTTTCTTCCTACAGGTTCTTCTTCCATTAAAGTTTTAAAACCTGTAATTTCGAACATCATTTCTTTAGAAAGATTATATTCATTAAATAAAATTTGCCAAAAATCACCAAACTTAGGATGATTTTTCATGTAATAAGTTAAAGGGAAATATGACTTATTCATCGCCATCATAGAGTTGAGAACCAGCGTTTTAAAGAAATCAGAATTTCTGAAAAGTTCTTTCACTTCTTGTAACCTACCCTTTTCTTTAAGCGAAGCAATTGCCGTTCCGAAACCGAAAAACCCTGGTACATTTTGCTTCAATTGACTCCAACTTCCAACGAAAGGAATGGCTCTTAAATCCTCAAATTTCATTTCGTTTCCTGCACCACGTTTACTTGGTCGGCTTCCGATATTGGCTTTCCCATAATATTGTAACGTACTGATTTCTTGCAAATAAGGTACAAAAAGTGGGTTTTCCTTTAAATCAACATATTTTTTGTAGCTCAATTCTGCCAATTCTTGAATCAGATTTCGCTCTTCTTCAGAAATATCTTTTTTATGATTTTTAAAAACCTCGTTTTCAATTCCTGCGGTTAATAATTGCTCGAAATTATATTTCGCTTGATCTTTATTCCCAAAAACCGAGGTAATGGTTTGTCCTTGTATCGTTAATTCAATCTTATTATTTGCAATCGTATTTCCTTGACTAGCATAGAATTGGTGCGTTTTACCACCACCACGAGCTGGAGGTCCGCCTCGTCCGTCAAAGAAAATTACTTTTACTTCATTTTCTTCAGAAATTTTAGTCAGTCTTTCTTTGGTTGCGTAGATTTCCCAATTGGCTTTAAGATAACCTCCATCTTTGGTTCCATCAGAAAAACCAAGCATTATCGTTTGTACATTTTTTCTTTTCGATAAATGTTTTTGATAAACCGAATCATTGTACAAATCTTGCATTACTTTTTCGGCATTATCAAGACCTTCCATGGTTTCAAAAAGCGGAACAATGTCAACATTAATGTCTTCATCCTGATATCCACAAACTTTGAAAAGCGCAAAAACATTCATCACATCTTCCACAGTATCAGAGTTAGAAATAATGTAACGATGCATTCCTCTTTCTCCGTTTCTTTCTTGAATTTGTTTAACATTGATGACGCTTTTCAATGTTTCTCTAATGATTTCATCCTCAAAATCATCAGGATTGGCTTTGATGTTTTCTTGAATTAAAATGGTAACTTTTTCTGAATTCGTAAGATTTTCAGCATTTTTACCAGAATATTTGTTCACCAATTCATCAATTACTTTTTGATGAATCCTGCTGTCTTGTCTAATGTCTAAAGTCGCAAAATGTGTCCCGAAAATCTTCACTCTATCTCGGTAATCCTCAATAATATTTTTGAAAAGATTATTGTGTTGCGTTTTTAGAATTTCCTGAGCTTCATCTAAATAAGCGAGAATTTTCTCTGTAGAAAGTGTTTTTTCGTTTTTGAAAATATTGCTATACAACTCATTGCTCAATCTTTCTAAAACTTCTGAAACGCCTCTAAAACTCAACCTTCTTCTCACATTTTTGAGGTGATTATAATAGTTTTTAAGTACAGAAATTCTTAATTCTTCGGCAACTCTTATCGTTACATCTGCCGTTACAAAAGGATTACCGTCTCTATCACCACCTGGCCAAAATCCTAACTGAATGACATCTTGATGGATTTCAAAATTCTCAGCAGAAAAAGATTCTTTCAGCTTTTTATACAACTCTCCGAAAGCATCATAATATACATTTCTCAGATAATAAATAATGCTCAACGCTTCATCAAGAGGTGTTGGCCTCTCTTTATTTACAAAAGGTGTTTTGCCTAATTGTTGCAATAATAAATCGATTTCATTAATATCATCATGCAAAATAGCCGTACGCAAATCATGTAAAATTCGCTGAACTGCATTGGGATAAAATTGCGTAGGATGCGCCGTGAAAACTACTTTAATCCCGAAATCTTCAAGCTTTTCTTGTACTTTTTTAAATTTATGTTCTTGCACAGCTCTCTCGTGCAGATGCAAAACCGTACCCGCATCGCTTTCTGAATGCAACTGAGAAAACGCCGCATCTTCAATACTATCAAAAAGCACGACTTGCCTTTCGATGTATTGTATAATTTTAAATAAAAGTTCGTGTTTTTGTTCTTCTGTTACAGCATCTGTATGCTTTTTAAAGAACTCTTCCATAATCTCTTCTGGAGATTTTCCTGCTTCATAACCATCTCTGCTTTCTTCGTATAAAAACGGAAGAAGCATACCAATATTGGTCATCTTGTCATACGGCAAACTCATAAATAGACTGTTGTAAATCTGGAATTTAGTTTCCACAACTTGTCTAAATTTCTCTAATCGTGCTTCATTTATCATAGAACAAATTTAGGAAAAACTTATAACCAAGCACTCAATTATTGAAAATTTCAATGTTAACATTATATTAAATTCAACATTTTATCTTCATCAAATTTGTAATTTTGAAAAAAATTTCAAGAATATGTTAAATTTTGAATTTAAAAATCCTACAAAAATTATTTTCGGTAAAGGCGAAATTGCTAAAATCGCAAGAGAAATTCCGAAAACAGAAAAAATACTCGTGCTTTACGGAGGTGGAAGCATAAAATCTAATGGCGTTTATGAGCAAGTAAAAACCGCTCTCGAAGGCTATGATTGGGAAGAATTTGGTGGAATCCCTGCCAACCCAGAATATGAAGTTTTGGTTGATGCTTTAAAAGTAATCAAAGAAAAAGGCATTACTTATATGCTTGCCGTAGGTGGTGGTTCTGTAATTGATGGCGTTAAATTTCTTTCGGCAGCAGCCAATTATGATGGCGAACCTTGGGACATTTTAGCAAAAGGAATTAGAACAGAAGAAGGTAAAGGTTTACCTTTCGCATCTGTTCTTACGCTTCCTGCAACAGGTTCTGAAATGAATTCTGGCTCTGTAATTTCCAGAAGAGCTACAAAACAAAAACTAGCAATGGGTGGTCCTGGTTTATTTCCACAATTTTCGGTTTTAGACCCAGAAGTAATTAAATCAATTCCTAAAAAACAGATTGCCAATGGTATTGCAGATGCTTACACCCACGTTTTAGAGCAATATATGACAGTGAAAACTTCTGCAACTTTACAAGACAGATTCGCAGAAAGCATTCTTCAAACTTTACAAGAAGTAGCACCAAAAATGCTAGAAGAAGAATTTAATTATGATGCAGCTGCTAATTTTATGTGGAGTTGTACAATGGCTCTTAATGGTTTAATCCAAAAAGGCGTGGTAACAGATTGGGCAGTTCACATGATGGGACACGAATTAACGGCACAATTCGGGATAGATCACGCAAGAACTTTAGCAATAATTGCACCTTCTCATTACCGTTATAATTTTGAGGCTAAAAAAGAAAAATTGGCACAATACGCAGAAAGAGTTTGGAACGTAACCGAAGGTTCTACAGAAGATAAGGCTTTGAAAGCAATAGAAAAAATGGAAGCTTTCTTCCAAATTTTAGGCATACAAACCAAATTATCTGATTACACTTCAGATTATCAAGGAACTGCAGAAAAAGTAGAAAAAACTTTCTTAGACAGAAAATGGTTAGCTCTTGGTGAAAGAGGAATTGTAAAACCAGAAGATGCTAAGAAAATTGTAGAAATGGCTTATTAAATCCTTTTATTACAATAAAAACTTTATATATTTTATCAAAATCACAGAAATTTCTGTGATTTTTTTTTATTTTTGAAAAAACAGTAAAAATGAATAATGTAGCTGAGCAAAACATCATCCTAGCCCATAATGATTTCTTTGATATTCTACGGAATGTTGAATACAAACGTTTGGATAGCAACAAACAAGTCTATTTGGATTACACTGGTGGAAACTTATATGCCAAATCTCAAATTATGGAGCATCAGGATTTGCTCATCAACAATATTCTCGGAAATCCGCATTCTACGAACCCAACATCGCAGTTAGCTACAAAATTGGTGGAAGAAGCCCGCCAAAAAGTGATTGATTTCTTTAATGCCGAAGATTATTTTTGCATTTTTACTCAAAACGCTTCAGGAGCGCTCAAAATTGTAGGGGAAAGTTATCCTTTTAATGAAAAATCACATTTTTTACTATTAGCAGATAACCACAATTCGGTAAACGGAATTCGTCAGTTTTGTCTTTCTAAAGGCGGAAAAGTAACTTACGCGCCAATATATTATCAGGATTTAAGGATTGATGAGCATTTTCTGCAAGAACAGTTAGAAAATTCATCAAACTACGATAATAAATTGCTTGCCTTCCCTGCGCAATCTAATGTTTCGGGGATAAAACACGATTTGGATTGGATTAAAAAAGCACAAGATTTCGGTTGGGATGTTTTGCTAGATGCTGCCGCTTTTGTCCCTACCAATAAATTAGATTTACAAGAAATTAAACCCGATTTTGTTTCAGTTTCATTTTATAAAATTTTCGGTTATCCTACTGGGATTGGCTGTCTTTTGGTGAACAAAGAAAAGTTTAAAAAGCTGAGAAAACCTTGGTTTGCTGGCGGAACAGTGAGTTTGGTTTCCGTAAATACCATTCAGCATTTTCTCATCAATAATCATGAAAGATTTGAGGACGGAACGCTTAATTACCTCGATATTCCTGCCGTTAAAATTGGTTTAGACTACATTGAAAATATTGGTATTGAAAGAATTACAGAAAGAGTGGCTTCTTTACGAAAATATCTTTATGAAAATTTAGAAAATCTAAAACATGAAAGTGGACAAAACTTAGTGCAAATTTTCGGGCCAAAAGACCATGAAAACGTTGGCGGAACGGTAATTTTAGCATTTTACAATAAAAATGGCAACCGTTATGAGTTCGAGCAGATTGAAGAACAAGCCAATCAGTACAATATTTCTCTTCGTTCTGGCTGTTTTTGCAATCCTGGCATTGATGAAACCAATAACTGCCTCACTGACAACGAATTGGCAACCTACTACTCTTCTCACCAAGAAGGAGATTATAAAGATATGATTAAATTTTTAGGGAAAATGCGCGGTGCAACAAGAATTTCCGTAGGAATTGCGACCAATAAAAATGATATTAATACGCTAATTAATTTTCTTAAAACCCTTTTGAACCAATAATTTTTCTTTAATTTTGATAAGAATTTTGAGGCAATAAAAACTCAGAAAAAACTTTTCTAAATTAATGTAATATGAAAAACGTATTCAAATTTGTTGCGCTGTTGTTGGCGTTTTGTTTTGTGAATTTCTCCGCACAACAAAAACCCGATTTTTATGATGATGTTCAGCACTTTAAAAAAATCAATGCAGAAAGTACTTTACCGAAAGACGCCATTCTTTTCTTAGGAAGTTCTTCTTTTACCATGTGGAAAGATGTTGCTAATTATTTCCCAGATAAAACCATCATCAACAGGGCTTTTGGAGGTTCTAGATTGGCAGACCTCAATTATTATACAAAAGAATTACTCAATCCTTATCAAGCCAAACAAGTTGTAATTTATTGTGGTGAAAATGATGTTGTTTATAAAGATAAACCTTCTGCGAAAGAGGTTTTTAATAGATTTAAACAGTTTTATACTTCTGTAAGAAAACATTTCCCGAATGCAAATATCACTTATGTTTCTATGAAATATTCGCCAAGCAGAGAACAGTTTTGGCCAACAATGAAAAAGGTAAATAAAAAAATAAAATCTTTTTTGAATAAGCAACAGAACGCAAATTATATTGATGTTACCCAAGCCATGAATGATGAAAACGGAAATGTAAGAAAAGACCTATTTCTAGACGATATGCTCCACATGAAACCTGAAGGTTATAAAATCTGGACGAAAGTAATGTATCCTTATTTAAAATAAATTTTAATTCCTTATTTTTACGCAAAATTTTAAATCAACATGAAAAAAATATTATTTGCTTCTATTGCTGCTCTTCTTATGTTTTCTTGTAATAGAGACGACAATAATACCTCTTCAACAACTGATTCTGTTGTTGGTAACTGGAAACTAACCACCTTTATTATTCTAGACGGAAAAGATAAAAAAACACTTTATTCTGAAACCAATTCTGGCTGCGAAGCAAGTAACAGAAGTGTATATAAAAATGATGGTACAACCTCTTTTACTTATTACGATTACAGTACAGGAACTTGTGCATTAAAAACAACTAAAACAGGAACTTACACTTACGATAGCACTAATAAAAAATTAACTACTATTGTTGATGGAGTTTCTACCAGCAGTACCTTATACAGCTTATCATCAGTAGAAATGCAAGTGCAAACTGGTGAAACAGATTACAATAATGATGGTACACAAGATATAAAGCTTACCATTTATACTAAACAATAAAAAAAACAAAACGATCAAAAAAATTTGGAGCGTTTTTGTTTATTTTTTTTTCCTTTTTGCAATAGATTTTGCTTTGGCTTGGGCTCTGTTTGCTGGTTTGGTTTTGGGTGGTTTTCTTTTGCTTGGGCCACCAAGATTTACTTTTTTATTCTTATCTTTTTTCTCATGAAAAGCAGAACCTGGCTCTATTTTTTTGTACTGAACAGGGTTTTTCATTTTTACCACTTCTTGTTCAGCAGCAATTTTAACCTCAGATTCTTTTACTTCTTCAGGGAATGCCAACCTTTCCACTTCCTTATTCATGAACATTTCGAGAGAAATAAAACGTTCTTCTTCTTTTGGTGTGTAAAAAGAAATCGCAATCCCTTCTTTATCTGCTCTCCCCGTTCTACCAATTCGGTGAATGTATTGTTCCTGAACTTCGGGAATTTCAAAATTGAAAACATGCGAAACATCTGGAATGTCTAAACCACGAGCCATTACATCTGTTGTGATAATTCCTCGAAGTTCGTTATCAGAAAAAGATTTCATGGTTCTTAGTCTGAAATTCTGAGATTTATTGGAGTGAATTACCCCAAATTGCCCTGGGAATTCTTCATCAATTTTAGTGAAAATTAAATCGGCATGACGTTTATTATTCGCGAAAATCAATATCTTTTCAAAATCTGAATCTGTTTTCAAAAGATGAATCAACAAATTTAATTTGGTATTAAAATTCTTAACAGGAAATGCAGATTGTGCAATTTTTTCAAGTGGTGTTCCGCTTCTTGCCAAAGAAATTTCTTGTGGATTTTTGAAATATTCTTCCAACATTGCATCAACATCATCCGTCATGGTTGCAGAGAAAAGAATGTTTTGTCTGCGCTCGCTCATCATCGTAAAAATATCTTCTAATTGTCTTCTGAAACCGAGAGAAAGCATCTCATCGAACTCATCAATCACTAATTTTTTCAAATCTTTTAGATTGAGGACAGCATCTTTCATTAAATCCATCACTCTTCCCGGAGTTCCCACCAAAATATCTACGCCTTCGTAAACCAAAAGTTTTTGGGTATTGATGTTTACACCTCCATAAACACCTAAAACTCTTGCAGACATGTCTTCAGTAAGAGTCTGAACTACTTCTGCAACTTGTACTACCAGTTCTCTTGTTGGTACCAAAATTAAGACCGTTGGACTGCCGTTTTTATTGTACTTCCATGTTTTAAGAATTGGGAGAAGATAGGCTAATGTTTTACCCGTTCCGGTTTGTGCAATTCCCATCACATCTTTCCCCGACATAATGGGCGAAAAAGATTTTAATTGAATTGGGGTTGGTTCAGAAATTTGTAATTTTTCTAAAGCGTTATTGACTTGTTTTGGTAAATCGAAATCTGCAAATGTTGGTTTCATTTGGCAAAAATACGATTTTTAAATTTGAGGTTAAAACCTTACCTGAACTTGCGCAAAAAAAGTGGTATGATCATACTCTGAAGTAAGTGGTACGTTTTTCTTGTAATCATCAATCATTGCACCAATTTGCAAACAAGCAAAATACTGGTCTGCAAATTCTAAATTAAACATTGGCGTAATGGTTTTTCTCACATTTCCGTCTAACTGGTAATTGGGGTTGAGATATTCGTATCGGCTAGAAAACTCTATACTTCTTAATCTTGGCGAATTGAGATTGTATCTTATAATAGGATTGATGTAAAAATTTCTAAATCTAAAATCAGTCATTTCTGGTTTTGAGGAAAGTTTTGATGCTGCAAATTCTGTAAAATTAGTACCTTCTTTGTATTCAGAAATTACCTCGAAGCTCCATTTTTTGTTGATGGTAAAGGTTTTTTCTACATCACCACCTATTACATCGCCCGTTTTATTGGTATAACTGCCAATTCCTCCATTTAACCCAAATTTTAAATCATTTTTAAACTCTTTTTCGAGCCTTATATAAGCGTGTTTGCTGTTATCGTTATCATTTTCTTGTCCGCGAGAATTACCATTGGTAACACCCACATAATATTTGAAGGGATTTTTATGATTATTGATGTCTCCATAAACCGCAACTCCTGTTTGGTAACTTTGCCAACCGTTTTTACCGAGCAAAGTATAACCGTTAGAAAAATCTACGGATTTGATGAAATCTGCAGGAATCTCGTCTTCAATCCCAAAATACGGACGGAACTGCCCTAATTGAATTTTGAGATGTTGGTTATGAGCATATCTCACAAAAGCTTGTTCTAGCACCTTCCCTGAAACGTTTGAGTTGTTAAATTCAGAAAAATTAAGCATAATTCCTAAATCAAAACGATCATTAATTTTAGATTTTATGATAAATCGGGCTCTTCTTATATTGAAACTATTGCTTACCAGCTTATCTTTATCGGCAACATTGGTTCCTGTAACATCTACTTGATCGGTAAGAGAAACCAAATATCTGGTTTGTAATAAACCGCTAAAACTGGTGTTTCTTAGTATTTTAGAATAGTTGGAAATGGTATCTTTTTTAACATCAGTTTGAGCAAAAATTGCAATATTCAGTACCAAAGCGAATAACAAGGTTAATTTTTTCATCTTCATTAATTTTAAACAAGCATTTAAATTTGAAGATGCAAAATTATCATTCACAAACCACTAAAGCATGAAAAACAGATCATTATTTAAGAAAAGCAGACAAAAATCATAATAAAAAAACTTACCTAAAAAGATAAGTTTTCTATTGTTTATTCCCACTCAATTGTTGCAGGTGGCTTACTAGAAATATCGTAAGTAACGCGATTAATGCCTCTTACTTCATTAATAATTCTGTTAGAAATCATTTCTAAAAAATCCCAAGAAAATCTACTGAAAGTTGCCGTCATAAAATCTATGGTATTGGCAGAACGTACAACTGCAGTGTATTCATAGGTTCTTTCGTCTCCCATTACGCCGACAGATTTTACAGGAAGAAGCACTACAAATGCCTGAGAAACTTTTTCGTATAAATCATTTTTGTACAATTCTTCAATAAAAATATCATCAGCTTCTTGTAGAATTTTCACTTTTTCGGCATCAACTTCTCCTAAAATTCTGATTCCCAAACCAGGCCCAGGGAAAGGATGTCTGTAAACCAAATGATGCGGAATACCCAGCTCTTCTCCTACTTTTCTTACCTCGTCTTTAAACAACTCGCGAAGCGGTTCTAGAAGCTCCATTTTCATCTCTTCTGGCAAACCGCCAACATTATGGTGAGATTTTATCACAGCTGAAGGTCCTTTTACGGATTGAGATTCTATAACATCGGGATAAATTGTACCTTGAGCTAAAAATTTAGCGCCTTCAATTTTATGAGATTCTTCATCAAAAACGTGGATAAATTCATTCCCAATAATTTTTCTTTTTTGTTCAGGGTCTGAAATTCCTTTTAATTTTGATAAAAATCTTTCGGAAGCATCTACCAACTTAATATTCATATGGAAGTGTTCGCCGTAATTTTCCATTACCTTTTTGCCTTCGTCTTTTCTTAAAAGACCAGTATCTACAAAAATACAAGTTAACTGATCGCCAATCGCTTTGTGTATGAGAACAGCGGCAACGGAAGAATCTACTCCGCCCGACAAGCCCAAAATTACTTTTTCTTGCCCAACTTTTTCTTTGATTTCTGCAACGGTTTTTTCAATATAATTGGTGAGTTTCCAATTTTTTTCTGCTTTACAAATCTCAAAAACAAAGTTTTCTAGCATTTGAGCTCCTTCTTCGGTATGAGAAACCTCTGGATGAAATTGCACGCAATAAATGTTCTGTTTTTCATTAGAAATGGCAGAAATTACGTCTGTTTTCGCATTAATTTCAAATCCTTCAGGGATAATTTCTACTTCATCAAAATGGCTCATCCATACAATAGAATCGGTAGAAACCCCTTTAAATAGTTTAGAAGATTTATCAATATGAAGATTGGCTTTTCCGTACTCGCCTTTTACACCTTTTTTTACTTTTCCGCCCAAAAGATGAGCTGTTAACTGCATTCCATAGCAAATACCAAGAACAGGAATCCCGAGTTCGAAAAGTTCTTTTTCTACTAAACTGGCTTCTTCGGAATTTACAGAACTGGGGCCACCAGAAAGGATGATCCCCACCGGATTTTTGGATTTTATTTCTTCTAGATTGGTATTAAAAGGTAGAATTTCTGAATAGACTTCCATTTCGCGTATTCTCCTACCAATCAATTGGTTATATTGTGAACCGAAGTCCAAAATGATGATTCCTTTATTCATTTATTTTTCTATTTTTTTACTTTAATGTTCTTTTGGCTTGAACCAAAAGAACCAAAAATTCAAGACTTGGAAACTCGGCTAAAAAATCAAAATTTTTTCTAAAATCTCTGAAACTCGAGCCTTTGCTTTTTCCTTGCATTCTCAAACAACAGGAATTTCTTAACGAAAACATTTTTATTTTTCTTAACGCCTCCGTTTCCTATGTCAAAAAAATTAAATTTCTTAAAAATTTTGTTTTTATTTCTAAACGTAACTAGCCCTGATTGACTCCTTTCAGTCGTCGAACCACTTCGTTAGGTTTGAAGCATTTGTTTGAGCTCTTTTTTCTGCGGCGGCAGAGCCGCCGCAGAAAAAAAGCGAGTAGCGAAAGCAGGATAAGCTTCTAAAAAATAGAAAACACTATCAATTTTTACTAAAAATCGCCAATATCTTCTCTGTAGTAAGCGTAATCAAAATGCAAGGTTTTAGCATCTTGATATACCTTATTTCTTGCTTCTTGATAGGTATTTCCTGTTGCTACAATATTGAGAACTCTACCTCCGTTGGTTACTATTCTTTTGCTTTGGACTTCGGCACCTGCAAAAAGAATTGTGCTATCTTTTACTTTGTCTAAACCGGTTATTTCATAACCTATTTCGTATTTACCAGGATATCCGCCAGAAGTCATTACCAAACAAACTGCTTTTTGATTGCTAAATGTTAGGTTGAGATCTTTACCTTCTAAACAGTCATTAAAAACATCTAAAAGATTGTTTTCTAAAAGTGCCATAATAACTTGTGTTTCAGGATCACCCAATCTCATGTTGTATTCTAACAGATAACACTGATTATCTTGTACCAAAATGCCAAAAAATATGAAACCTACAAAGTTAAGCGCATTGTCTTTAATCCCTTTAACGGTAGGTTCTAAAATATTTTTATTGAAATCTGCAAAATGTTCTGTTGTAAATTCTGGACTAGGAGCCACTGTACCCATACCGCCTGTATTGGCACCTGTATCATGATTCCCTATTTTTTTGTAGTCTTTCGCTGAAACGCAAGGAAAAGCCTTTTCGCCATTCCAAAATGCGATAATTGAGGCTTCAAAACCTTTCAAAAACTGTTCAACCACTACTCTAATTCCTGCATCACCATAAATTCTATCAATCATAAATTGGTGCAAAGTAAACAATGCGTGGTCTAAGTCTTCGCAAATCACAACTCCTTTACCTGCAGCTAAACCACTTGCTTTAATAACTAGAGGAAACTGTTGATTTTTAACATATTCTTTCGCTTCTGTATAAGAATCAAAAATCTCTGCTTTAGCCGTTTTAACACCATTTTCTATCATAAATTTTTTAGAAAATGCTTTGCTGCCTTCTAAATCTGCAGCTCTTTTGGTAGGCCCAAATATTTTAAGGTCATGTTTCTGAAATTCATCTACAATTCCGTTTACTAAAGGTAATTCTGGCCCTACGAATGTAAAATCTATTTTTTCTTTTTTTGCAAAATTCACCAAATCCGCAATCTCTTCGTATGGTAAATTTTTACCTAAAGTTTCTGTTGTAGCATTTCCTTTTGCAAAATATAACTGAGAAATTCTTTTATCTTCAGCAAGCTTTTTGGCAACAGCAGATTCTCTGCCTCCGTTTCCTATAATTAATACTTTCATTTGATGTTTGATATTGATTTATTACAAATTTACGAAATTGATGACACGATTTGTGATATAATTTCGATAAAATTCATAATATTTAAAACTTATAAAAACCTACTTTCTAATCTTCATTTCTGAAAAAAATGAAAATATTTTTTAGTGTAAAAAATGTCTCATTCCTGTGAACATCATCGGGATTTTATGTTCATTCGCCGCCGCAATAGAATCTGCATCTTTTACAGAACCACCAGGTTGTACAATTGCTGTAATGCCTTCTTTAGCACAGAAATCTACTACATCTCTGAAAGGGAAAAATGCATCTGAAGCCAAAACTAAATCGCCACTGAATTTTTCCTTAGCTCTAGAAATCGCTTGTTCTGTAGCCCAAATTCTATTCACTTGACCGCCTCCAATTCCGAAAGCCTGCACTCCGTTAGAAACTACAATTGCGTTAGATTTTACATATTTTACTACTCTTTGAGCAAATAAAAGTGCTTTTTCTTGCTGTTCTGTTGGCTGAATTTCAGTAACTACTTTAAAATCTGTAGAAAATTGATCATCCACATCTTGAACTAAAATTCCGCCATCTATCTTAACCCAAGTTTGCTTATCTGAAACTGGATTTTTAATTTTTATAATTCTTAAATTCTTTTTCTTTCTTAAAATTTCTAAAGCTTCTTCCTCAAAATCTGTTGCCATTACAATTTCTAAGAAAGTTTTGTTGAGTTCTTCTGCCGTTGCAGCATCTACTTTATAATTCATCCCGATAATTCCTCCGAAAATAGAAACTGGATCACACTCAAAAGTTTTAGCATAAGTTTCAAGAGCTGTATTTCCAATAGCAACTCCACAAGGTGTAGAATGTTTTACGGCACAACAAGCCATTTCATCTTTGAATTCATTAACCACTTTCCAACATAAATCCATATCTCTCAAATTATTGAAAGACAATTCTTTACCTCCTAAAATTTCGAAATCTTTCATCGCACCGTTTTCTGTAGTAGAAACGTAATACGCTGCCGATTGATGAGGGTTTTCGCCGTATCTTAAATCAGAAACTTTCTGGTAAGAAGCCTGTAAATATTCAGGATAATTTTCACTTAAAAGCATTTGAGAAATCGCTGCATCATACGCTGCAGTAAGGTTAAATACTTTTCCTGCCAATTTTTTACGAGTTTCTATTGTAGTATTCCCGTTTTCAGAAATTTCTTGTTGAACTTTAGCATAATCTTCCACATCGGTAACTACAGTCACAGAAGCGAAATTTTTAGCTGCAGAACGAAGCATTGATGGTCCACCAATATCGATGAATTCTACTTTTTCTTCTAATGAAATTTCTTTATTTACATTTTCGAAAAACGGATAAAGGTTTACAATCACCATATCAATCAGCTCTATTCCATGTTCCTGAACAGTTTTCATGTGTTCTTCGTTATCACGAACCGCAAGAAGTCCACCATGAACTTTTGGATGAAGGGTTTTTACTCTTCCGTCTAACATTTCAGGAAAATTGGTCACTTCATCAATCTGAATTGGGTTAAGTCCCGCTTCTTTAAGATGTTTAAAGGTCCCGCCAGTAGAAATGAGTTCGTAATTTTTAGATTCTAAAAATTTGGCAAAATCAATAAGATTGTTTTTGTTGGAGACACTGATTAATGCTCGTTTTTTCATTTTTATTTATACTTTTTTTATTAAATCATTGGAATGAATTCCAATTCTGTAAAATCTGTCGTTCCTATGGAACTCTTTTATTTAAAACCAAATCAATCGCTTTCGGGAAAATCTCGTACTCGATTTGATGCACTTTCTGTGCTAAAGTTTCTGGAGTTTCATTTTCAGAAATTTCAAATTTTCCTTGAAGGATAATTTCGCCTTCATCAATTCCAGAAGTCACAAAATGAACGGTTGCACCACTTTCTTTTTCTTGGGCTGCAATTACCGCTTCGTGAACGTGATGTCCCCACATTCCTTTTCCACCGAATTTTGGCAATAAAGCAGGATGAATATTGATGATTTTTCCTTTGTATTTTTCACAAAATTCTTTG
>JAYRDY010000034.1:0-14580 GCA_041909215.1 Cloacibacterium sp.
CGTTTGGTTTATACATACCCCGAGACAACCTTTATTAAAGCGTTCTCTTAATCTTTTTACAGAAGATTATGTAGCAGATAATATAGAGTCTTCTATGCAAAAACTTAGTCAACTTCTTGGTGGTAAAGTAGATAGAGAAATACAACTTTCTAAAATAAAGTATGATACGCTTCTCATAGAAAAAGATAAAGATATGCTTCTTCTTGGGATTAATGTATCTACTAACAATAAAAAAGGAAATGCTATTAAAAGTATTGAACTCAATCATAACAAAGTAATTAATTTCGTAACAAAAGACTTCAATAAAAAAGAAGATGAGTTTGGTTTGCCAATTCTTATTACAGAAGCTTCTGGGTATAAAAACAAAGAAATTTCTTATTTCTACGGCGTTCCGCTTAAAAAGAAACAAGGGTTAACAGATAATAATTTTTCTTACAGAACCCTAAATCCATCAGACTATTATGTAATGTATTACAAAGGGAGTTATGATGGTAGAGTAAAAGTAATAACGCAGTTGCTGAACCAAGCTAAAAAAGATAGTATGAGAAATGGTTATCTTCAGGAAACATTTTTAGAGTCGCCAGATTCTAAAAAAGAAGTGAAAATTAAACTATCACTTCCTGTTTTTAGATAAAATTTATGGTGCTGATTATTAAAAACTATATTAAATTACCAAATCTGTTGCCATCTTCTCATAAAAAATTAATACTTTTGTAATTAATAATAAAATCAAATTTAATACACAGATAATCTGTTAAATAATGGACAAATATTCATTCCTTAATGCTGCACATTCTCAGTTTATAGAAGATCTATACCAGCAGTATCTTAAGTATCCAGATTCTATAGAACCTTCTTGGAAATCTTTTTTCCAAGGGTTTGATTTTGCCCTAGAGAATTACGGCGAAGAAATTACAGTAACTCAACTAGCGAATACCGCTGTTTCTTCTGGCAATTTACCAGATAATATTGAGAAAGAGTTTAAGGTGATTAACCTTATTAATGATTACCGAAGAAGAGGTCATCTTTTCACGAAAACCAACCCAGTAAGAGAGAGAAGAACTTATTCTCCAGATTTGTCTATAGAGAATTATGGACTTTCTAAGGCAGATTTAGATACAAAATTTAATTGCGCTACTGAAACAGGGATGAGTGGTGCTGCTACTTTGGCAGATTTAATCGTTCATTTGGAAAGAATATATTGTAACTCTATTGGGTTAGAATACATGCACATCAACAATGTAGAAGAAAGAGATTTTATTAGAAAATGGATTCAGGTAAATGAAAACCATCCTAATCTTGCTGTAGAAGAAAAGAAAGAAATTCTACACAAGCTCAATCAGGCAGTAGCTTTTGAGAACTATCTTCACACAAAATTTGTTGGCCAAAAACGTTTCTCACTAGAAGGTGGAGAGTCTTTAATACCAGCTTTAGACCAATTAATCTCTAAATCATCAGTTCACGGTGTAGATGAGGTTATTTTAGGAATGGCACACAGAGGTAGATTGAATGTTTTAACCAATATTTTCCAGAAATCTTACAAGCAAATATTCTCAGAGTTTGAAGGTAAGGAATTTGAAGAAGATGTATTTTCTGGTGACGTAAAATATCACTTAGGGGCTTCTAAAAAAATTACTACAGCAGCTGGTGAAGAAGTAATTATAAACTTAGTACCCAACCCATCTCACCTAGAAACTGTAGCTTCTTTGGTTCAGGGGATTACAAGAGCTAAAATTGATAATACTTACGATAATAATTCTAAAAAAGTTTTACCAATCGTTATTCACGGAGATGCAGCAGTAGCTGGCCAAGGCATTGTTTATGAAGTTGCACAAATGATGACGTTAGAAGGCTATAAAACAGGTGGTACTGTACATATTGTAGTGAACAACCAAGTAGGTTTTACAACCAATTACTTAGATGCGCGTTCTTCAATTTATTGTACAGATATTGCTAAAGTTACAGATTCTCCAGTAATGCATGTAAATGCTGATGATGTAGAAGCAGTAGTACATGCCATTAGATTTGCGGCAGACTATAGAGCTAAGTTTGGTAAAGATGTTTATATCGATTTATTAGGGTACAGAAAATACGGTCATAACGAAGGAGATGAACCAAGGTTCACACAACCTAATTTATACAAAACCATTTCTAAACACCCTAACCCACGAGAAATCTATAAAGAAAAGCTTAAGAAAGAAGGAGTTGTTTCTGATGCTGTTTTAGCAGAAATGGAGAAACAATTTAAAGCTTTATTAGATGCGAATTTTGAAGATGCCAAAGAAATAGAAATCAATACCATGGCAGTTTTCATGGAAGATGATTGGAAGGGCTATTTACGTGCTAAAATAGATGAAATCTATGCCAATTACCCAACAGGTTATGATGTTGAAAAACTAAAAGAACTTGCTAAGAAAATTTCTACCTTACCAGCAGATAAGAAATTTATCACCAAAATCTCAAGACTTTTTGAAGCGAGATTGAAAATGGTAGAAAACGATGCACTAGATTGGGCAATGGCAGAATTGTTAGCTTATGCAACACTTCTTGTAGAAGGCCATAATATAAGAATTTCTGGAGAAGATGTAGAACGTGGTACTTTCTCTCACAGACATGCAGTGGTAAAAACTGAAGACCGAGAAGAAGAATATGTGCCGCTTAAACAAGTTTCAGAAAGTAGATTTGATGTATATAACTCATTACTTTCAGAATATGGCGTTTTAGGTTTCGATTACGGATATGCAATGGCAGCACCTAATACACTTACGATTTGGGAAGCGCAATTTGGAGATTTCGTTAACGGGGCACAAATTGTTATAGACCAATATTTAGTAGCTGCAGAAGAAAAATGGAAAGCACAGAACGGTTTGGTAATGCTTCTTCCGCATGGTTTTGAAGGACAAGGTGCAGAACACTCTTCAGCAAGATTAGAAAGATTTTTAGAGCTTTGCGCAAATCACAATATTTTTGTGGCCAACTGTACAACACCAGCCAACTACTTCCATTTGTTAAGAAGACAAATGAAATTCCCTTTCAGAAAACCTTTGGTGGTAATGACTCCTAAGTCTTTATTGAGACATCCAAGAGTAATTTCTAAAGTAGAAGAATTGGCCAATGGCAGTTTTCAACCCGTTATAGATGATGCAACAGCTGATCCTAAAAAAGTAGAAAAATTAGTTTTCTGCTCTGGTAAACTGTATTATGAGCTACTCGCTAAAAAAGAAGAAATTAATGATGAAAAGGTTGCTTTAGTAAGATTAGAGCAATTGTATCCGCTAGATAACCTTAGAATCAACGAAATATTAGCAAAATATAACAACAGAAAAGAATTTGTATGGGCTCAGGAAGAACCAGAAAATATGGGCGCTTGGACGTTTATGTTGCGTAACTTCAGAAACCAAAACATACAAGTAATCTCTCCTGTTTCTAGTGGTACACCAGCACCAGGAACTCACAAAAAGTTCGATAAAAACCAAAAAGGAGTAATTAATGGTGTTTTCGGTCTTAATAGTGAAGATGCTAAATTAGTGAAACCCATCACTACAGTTAATGATTAAAATTTGATTAAAAAAAATACATATACAATGTCAATATTAGAAATGAAAGTTCCTTCTCCGGGAGAATCAATCACAGAAGTTGAAATAGCAACTTGGTTGGTAAAAGACGGAGATTATGTAGAAAAAGATCAAGCTATTGCTGAAGTAGATTCAGATAAAGCTACCCTAGAACTTCCTGCAGAACAAGCGGGTATCATTACCCTAAAAGCTGAAGAAGGAGAAGTGGTAAAAGTGGGGCAGGTAGTTTGTTTAATTGATATGGATGCTGCTAAACCAGAAGGTAATGCTGCGCCAGCTCCAGTAAAAGAAGAACCAAAAGCTGAAGCACCAAAACAAGAAACCCCGAAGCCAGCAGAGAAGCCTGCACCAGCTACTTATGCTACAAGTGCACCTTCGCCAGCGGCTAAGAAAATTCTAGATGAAAAAGGAATAGATGCTTCTGCTGTTTCAGGTACAGGTAGAGATGGTAGAATTACCAAAGACGATGCTCAAAAAGCAGCACCAGGAGTACCTGCAATGGGCTCTTCAAACTCAGGTAGCAGAGCACAAACAACTACTAAACTTTCAGTTCTAAGAAGAAAATTAGCGGCGAGATTGGTTTCTGTTAAAAATGAAACAGCAATGTTAACAACCTTCAATGAAGTTGACATGTCTGAGATTTTCAGAATTAGAAAACAATACAAAGAAGAATTTGCAGCAAAACATGGTGTAGGTCTTGGTTTCATGTCTTTCTTTACCAAAGCGGTTACCAGAGCTTTACAAATGTATCCAGATGTAAATGCAATGATTGATGGAGATTACAAAATCAATAATGAATTTTGTGATATTTCTATTGCCGTTTCAGGGCCAAAAGGCTTGATGGTACCAGTTCTTAGAAATGCAGAAAACCTTACTTTAAGAGGAGTTGAAGCAAGCATTAAAGAATTAGCAACCAAAGTAAGAGATGGTAAAATTACGATTGATGAAATGACGGGTGGTACCTTTACCATTACCAATGGTGGTGTATTCGGTTCTATGTTATCAACACCAATTATTAATCCACCTCAATCTGCAATTTTAGGTATGCACAATATTATTGAAAGACCAGTTGCTGTAAACGGTAAAGTAGAAATTAGACCAATGATGTATTTGGCAGTTTCTTATGACCACAGAATTATTGATGGTAGAGAATCTGTAGGTTTCTTAGTAGCAGTAAAAGAAGCGCTAGATAATCCAGTTGAAATACTAATGGGCGGAGACGAAAGAAAAGCTCTTGAGCTATAATTATAAATATTAAGTATTTATTAAATAAATAATTCCCGCTGATTGTTCGGCGGGATTTTTGTTACCTTTATTTCATAAATTAAATTATGATGTATTCTACCATTACCCACGATATTAAAGTATCTGTAATCCCTGAATATGATACCTTTAATTCTTTTCCTGCCAATAATAAATTTGTGTTTAGATATAACATCATTATAGAAAATCTAAGTAATGAAGCGGTGATGCTTATGAAAAGAAGTTGGCTTATTTATGATGTAGGATATGGTTTTACAGAGGTAAAAGGAGATGGTGTAATTGGTTTAACTCCCGAAATCCAACCAGGCGAAAAGTTTAAATATTTTTCTAATGCAATTTTGCGTTCAGGGATTGGCAATATGCAAGGCAGTTATACATTTCGAAACATGTTTACCCAAGAAATTTTTGAGTCAGATGTTCCTAAATTTAATTTGGTGTCAGAAGTTGTTTGTAATTAAATAATTTTTAAAATATTATGTTAAAACCTTAATTTTTTTGAGGTTTTTTTATTTTTATGTCAAAAATCAGTAGGATATTTTTTCAAAACCAATTTTATTTGGGTAACTTTATTAGTAATTAAGACTAAAAACAATCCCCAAAATTATGACTGAAATTAAAGATTTTTCAACCCTTAACACTCGAAAAGATTTATTAGAATTCATCAGACAAAACAAAGAAAACGAAAGTTTTTATCAAGACGTTCTTGCTAAGATTGAATACGAAGCAGAACTCAGACTTTTGCAGGCAGAATTGGTAAATCTTCAAAATTGGATACAAAAAACGGGAAAAAAAGTAGCCATTATTTTTGAAGGACGAGATGCTTCGGGTAAAGGCGGAACCATAAAACGTTTCAAAGAACATCTCAACCCTAGAGCAATGCGTGTTGTAGCACTGAATAAACCTACTGAAGTGGAACGTGGACAGTGGTATTTCCGTAGATATATTAAAGAACTACCCAATGAAGGAGAAATGGTTTTTTTCGATAGAAGTTGGTACAACAGAGCTGTAGTAGAGCCTGTAATGGGATTTTGTACGCCAGAGCAATATGAATCTTTTATGGTGCAAGTTCCTGAATTTGAACATATGCTTTACGAAGCGGGCACCATTATCATCAAATTTTGGTTTTCTGTAAATAAAGACGAACAACTTGCAAGATTCAAAGGAAGGTTGAAAAATCCGCTCAAAAAGTGGAAATACAGCCCTGTTGATGAAAAAGGACAAGAACTTTGGGACAAATTTACCTATTACAAAGACCAAATGTTCAGCAGAACCCACAACGCTTTTTCGCCTTGGGTAATTGTAAAGTCAGACAGTAAACTCAATGCCAGATTAGAAGCAATAAGATATGTACTTTCTATTTTTGAATACGAAGGAAAAGAAAATGCAAAAGTGAATCTCAATACAGATCCAAATGTATTGCAAAGGTATTTCAGAATGGTAAAACAAATAGATTTATAAGTCGGAAGTAAGAAGAATTATAAAAACCTATATTAAATTTATTAATGAATCAATAATCATTTATCACTCATCACTTATCACTAGAAACATGGAACTTACACAAGAACAATTCAATATATTACATACCAAGAAAGGTCTTTATGCACTTTTGCAAAACCAAAATCTTGATGCCGAGAAAGCCCTGAAATTCATTAAATATGAAAAAAGAATGGCTAAACTACAAGAAGAACTCATTAAACTACAAAATTGGGTGGTTGCCAACCAAAAAAGAGTAGTAATTATCTTCGAAGGCAGAGATGCTGCTGGTAAAGGTGGCGCCATCAGAAGAATTACAGAACATCTTAATCCTCGTGAACATAGAGTGGTGGCTTTGCCAAAACCCGATGAAGTAGAACGCGGACAGTGGTATTTCCAGCGTTATATTAATCAATTACCAAAAGCTGGAGAAATTGTATTTTTCGATAGAAGTTGGTACAATCGCGCTGTGGTAGAACCTGTAAATAATTTTTGCACTACCGAAGAATATTCACTTTTTATGGAACAAGTAAATGAATTTGAGAAAATGATTATTAAATCTGGAACGTATTTACTGAAGCTTTATTTTTCCATTTCCAGAGACGAGCAAGAGCGCCGTTTTGAGGAAATAAAAGTAAGTCCGCTCAAAAAATGGAAGTACAGTCCGGTAGATCAACACGCGATAGAACTTTGGGATTTATATACAGAATACAAAGAAAAAATGTTTTCTATAACCAGCACAGATATTGCACCTTGGAAGGTTTTTAAAGCCAACAGAAAATCAAAAGCTAGAGTAGAAGCTTTGGAATATATTTTAGAAAAAATTCCTTACACAGTGAAAGATCAAGAAGTTTTAATACACGAAGAAATAGAATAAACAACTAGTAGAGTCGGGTTTCAACCCGACTTTTTCAGTTTTAAATATCCCAAAAAATGAAAAAACCTTTGCGAACTTTGCGAAAAAACTTTGCGCCTTTGCGTGAAAAAATAATCACAAAACCTTCAAATTCTTCTTAAAAATCTCTTCCGCCTCTTCATTTTCTGTAATCAAAAGTCGTTCAAAAGCGAGAAGAGAAAGCTTTGCACAAACTTCTGCATCAGCACCAGCTCTATGGTGATTAAATTTTATTTGATGATGATTCGCTAAGTTTTTAAGACCATAACTTTCCAGATTTGTCCAAGATTTTTTAGCCAGTTGAATGCTGCATAAATATTTAGTCTTTGGTTTGAAAATCCCATAATAATCTAAGCAACTGCGGAGAACTCCCGCATCAAAAGCTGCATTATGAGCAATCATAAGATTTCCGTAGAGCAATTCTTCAACCTCGCTCCAGATTTCATCAAAAGTAGGCGCGTTTGCCACATCTTGCGGGTAAATACCGTGTACATTGATGTTGTGCGGATTGAAATAAGGAAAACAGGGCGGTTTTATTAGCCAAGTTTTGGTTTCCACAATTTCAGCATTTTCTACCACACAAATTCCCAATTCGCAGGCAGAATTTCTTTCGTGAGTTGCGGTTTCAAAATCTATGGCAATAAAGTTCATTGGTTTGTAGTTGTTTGATTTTGTTTGAGATGTTTGATTTTATACTTCCAACTTCAGACTTCCATCCCAATTATTCATCAGTTAAAGAAAATGTTTAAAAATCAGCCATTTGGTTTGATAATAATCTTTAATCTGATGTTTTCCTCTTAATTTCAGTGTACTAGCAAACATTCCATAGAAGCCAAAATGTGCTCTTACCACGGCCCAAAGATGCGGGAAACCGTCTTTTAGTCCAAAATAAATTCCTGCAATGCCATCTAAAACCAAACGCAACGGGATGAGCCATAACGCAGTAGATTTTGGTAAATTTTTGAGCAACATAGATAAGTTATTTCTAATGTTGAGGTACGTTTTTTGTGGTGATTGTTTGTTAAGCGTTCCGCCACCAACGTGGTAAACTGTAGATTTGCCGCAGTAAAAGATTTTTCTTCCTGCGTTTTTCAATCTCCAACAAAGATCAATTTCTTCTTGATGAGCGAAGAATCTTTCGTCTAAGCCATTCATTGCCCAATAATCTTCTCTTCTAATGAACATTGCACAGCCCGAAGCCCAAAAAATTTCGGTTTCGTCATTATATTGTCCATGGTCTTTTTCTAATGTGTCAAAAATTCTACCTCTGCAATAAGGGTAGCCCAAATTATCCATTAAACCGCCACCAGCACCAGCAAATTCAAAGAAATTATCGTTTTTAAAAGCTCTTATTTT
Source organism: Cloacibacterium sp. (assembly GCA_041909215.1). GTDB lineage: Bacteria > Bacteroidota > Bacteroidia > Flavobacteriales > Weeksellaceae > Cloacibacterium. Next base: position 8,563 of record JAYRDY010000034.1, read on the forward strand.
GGGCTGAATTGCTGCGATTTCTGGGTTTTTCTTGAAAAGCTCAACAATAGGATTAATCCAATTTTCGGTTACTTCTACATCAGAATTCAGTAAGCAATAAATTTCTTCTGTAATATGCTTCAATCCTTCATTATAACCACCAGCAAAACCAGTGTTTTTTTTGTTTTTAATGATTTTTACCGTAGGGAAGTATTTTTCAACAAAACATACAGAATCGTCTGTTGAAGCATTGTCTATAATATAAATTTGTGCTTCATTAGAAAATTCTACAACATTGGGCAAGAATTTTTCTAGCCAATGTTTTCCGTTCCAGTTGAGTATAGCGATGGCGACTGTCATTTTTTGTTTTTTTAATCTTGCTCAAATTGCTTAATTGCGTCCTGATATTTCCATCTTTTGTGGCTCCATAACCAGTTGTCTGGGTTTCTATTGATGGTGTTTTCAAGTAAATGATGGAATTTTTTAACCACTTCTAATGGTACAAATTTTTCCGCATCAGGTAGAATTTCGTGATAAGTAGCTCTGTATTTTCCTCTTGCAATTTTCTCCATTTCGCAATAAACAAAAGCAACGTTCATTCTGCTGGCAATTCTATCATATCCAACAAAAATAGGTGTTTTTTGATGTAGAAACTCAATTCCGTAGTTTACCTGAGATCTCATAGGGGTTTGGTCTGCAACAAACATGTAAACAGAATTGCCATCATTAGGATTTCTCAGTATGTGTTTCATTACGGTTTCGGCTTCTATTGCTTCGTTTCCATAACTGCCTCTAATGAGTCTTATTTTTTCTTCCCAAAAATCATTTTCAACTTTTCTGTAAATCGGGAAAGATTTTTCTTGTGGAATTAAGGTAGCCATTGCATTAAACCACTCCCAATTAAAGATATGGCCAGAAAGCATCATTACATTTTTGCCTTCTTTTTTTGCTTTAAAAAAGACATCTAAATTAACATGCTCTACTCTTTGGTGGAGCTCTTCAGCAGAAATGGTAAAAGATTTTAGCAATTCTACAATATAATCAGAAAAATTAAGGTAGAATTTTTTAGCGATTTTTCTTATTTCTTTATCATTTTTTTCAGGGAAAGAATTTTTAAGATTATTAAAAATAACTTTTTTTCTGTAACCTATAATGTTGTAATTGATGAAAAACAGAAAGTCTGAAAACAAATATAGAATACGCAAAGGTAATCTAGAAATGAAAAGTACTATTTGGAATAATATTTGGTTCACGATTAAAAATTAAGTTGCAAATTTACAAAATCATTGTCTTAGTTTTTAATTTTAATAAATTTGAAAAAAAATAAATATCTACATATGAAAAGTACCTTTTTGAAGTTAGGTTTTTTGGCATTGCTTTTTCCCGCGATTTCTTTTGCGCAAACCTCTACACTTACCGAAGCGGAAAAGTTAGAAGCCAAAAAGAAAGCAGAAGCAGAGAAAGCAGCACTCCCAAAACCATATAATGAAACGGAAAATGCTACAGCAAAAATTGCAGAACTGGTTAAAAAAGCCAAAAAAGAAAATAAAAATATTATTTTACAAGCAGGAGGTAACTGGTGTATTTGGTGTCTAAGATTTAATAATTTTGTACAAACAACGCCAGAATTAAAGAATTTAGTTGATGAAAATTACATTTATTATCACCTGAATTACTCGCCAAAGAATAAAAACGAAAAAGTTTTTGCCAAGTACGGAAATCCTGGCGAAAAGTTTGGCTATCCTGTTTTTATCATTTTAAATAAAAACGGAAAGCAAATTCACACGCAAGATTCTGCCGTTTTAGAAGAAGGTAAAGGCTACAGTGTAGAAAAAGTAAAAACATTTTTCGAAGATTGGAAACCCAAAAAATAATTGAAAGTTGATAATAAAAAGTTGAAAGTAATTTCAACTTTTTTTGTTTTAAAATAATTTTTAAAACAAATTTGATGTGGAAACCAAAGAATTGGCTTGTTTAGGATTAGGTTGCCCAATGTTATCTCCTAATTTTTTCAAAGTTGCAGAAAAATATATTGACGGTTCAAAGAAACCAATTATTTTATATGCTTTTTATTAAAATTTCCTTCAGAAATTGTTTTTTGTAAAGGTTTTTCTAACTCAAACATTTGTTAAATCAGCTTAATCTGCAAAATCAGCGAGAGAAATTCTACAACAATTTTTTTAAAATCTTCAATTTTCCATCAGAATAAGGGGGATATTTGAACTCTGGTTCTAGATAATTATATTTTTTGAGAATGGCTTTTTGATGAGAAAATGTTTCAAAACCATATTTCCCGTGATAATTGCCAATTCCAGAATTTCCAACACCACCAAAAGGTAACCTATCATTGCTTAAATGCATCATAGTATCATTAATACAGCCGCCGCCAAAACTCAAAATTTCACTAAAAAGTTGCTGTTCTTTAGAATTATTACTGAATAAATACGCGGCAAGAGGTTTTTCGCTATCTATTATATTTTGTAGAGCCGTTTCGAATTTTTGGTAGGTTAAAATAGGCAAAATAGGCCCGAAAATTTCTTCTTGCATCACTAAATCTTCCCAAGAAACATTATCTAAAACAGTAGGCGAGATGTATCTTTTCTCACGATTGGTTTGTCCACCGAAAGCTATTTTTTCTCGGTCAATCATCTTTTCTAATCGGTCGAAATTTCTCTCGTTGATGATTTTACAGTAATGTTCAGCGCTTTCGTGGTAGTTTCTTTTTTTGATTTCGGCAATCAAAATTTCTAAAAATTGAGGTTTAATATTTTCCTGAACGTATAAATAATCTGGTGCAACGCAAGTTTGTCCTGCATTAATAAATTTTCCCCAAACAATTCTTCTTGCAGCCACTTTTAAATCTGCATTTTCGGTGACAAAAGCAGGAGATTTTCCGCCCAATTCTAAAGTTACAGGCGTTAAATGTTCTGCAGCAGCTTTGTAAACAATCTTCCCAACTCGTGGACTTCCCGTGAAGAAAATCTTATCAAATCTCAACTTCAAAATTTCTGTAGTTTCTTCTACACCGCCTTCTACTACGTAGAGAAATTCAGGTTTAAAATTTTTATTGATGAGTTGCGCCATTGCTTTCATCGTGTTTTCTGGCAATTCACTTGGTTTTATGATGCACGTATTTCCTGCGGCAATTGCGGCAATTACTGGGGTTAATGTGAGCTGATAAGGATAATTCCAAGCGCCAATTACAAGACAATTTCCTAGAGGTTCGTTGATGATTTTGCTGCTTCCCATTTGGTTAACAATATTGGTGAGAACATTTTTGGGTTTGGCAAGAGAATTTAAGTTTTTTACATAAAAATCAATGTCTTTATAAATAAAGGAAACTTCTGTGCCAAAAGTTTCAAATTCTGATTTTCCAAAATCTTGATAAATCGCATCATACAAAAGTTTTTCATGGTCTTTTACCAATTGTTTTAATTTCTTTAGTTGAGATTTTCTAAAGTTTAAGTCTTTGGTAATGTGTGTTTTGAAAAAAACTTTTTGCTTTTCTAAAATTTCAGCGTAATTCATTATTTTTAAACATTGATTTTAACAAAGATAAAATAATCGGTAGATTTTTTGAAAAATAATATCAAAGTTTATAGAATATTTTATGTAAGAAATAATAAATTTTAAAGATTTAAAGAAAACTAATGCTTTTTTGAAGTATTTTGACACAGAAAAATAAATTGATATGGATTTCAAAAATAAGAAGGTGCTAATTACTGGCGGTTGCTCGGGAATTGGTAAAATAATGGCGAGAAAATCTCTTGAAAGAGGAGCTTCTCATTTGGTAATTTGGGATATTAATGAAGAGGGATTGGCTAAAACGAAAGAAGAATTTCAGCATTTTGGTAAAGAAATTTCTACCTATAAAGTAGATGTTTCTAATTTGGATGAAATTAAAATCAATGCACAAAGAGTAAGAGAAGAAGTCGGGAAAATAGATATTCTTATTAATAATGCTGGGATTGTTGTAGGGAAATATTTCCATGAAAATACGCATCAGGATATACAAAAAACGATGTTGATAAATTCTAACGCACCCATGCATATTGCGCTTGAATTTTTAACTGATATGATAAAAGAAAATTCTGGTGCTATTTGTAATATTGCTTCCTCGGCTGGACTTATTTCTAACCCGAAAATGGCGGTTTATGCCGCTTCGAAATGGGCTGTAAATGGCTGGAGCGATTCTCTTCGTTTAGAAATGGAACAACTTAAAAAGAAGGTTTCGGTAACTACAATTATGCCTTTTTACATCAACACAGGAATGTTTGATGGGGTGAAATCTAAACTAATCCCAATTTTAGAACCAGAACCAACCGCAGAAAGAATTATAAAATCTATTGAAAACAAAACAAAAATATTAGCAATGCCTTTGCCTTACTGGTTTATAAGGCTTTCTCAAGGTTTATTCCCGCTATCAATTTATGAATGGTTAATGGATAATGTTTTTGGCGTATATGATACGATGAAATATTTTACAGGTAGAAAATAGAAAAAGCCCTTATTTTAGGGGCTTTTTTGTTGTGTTTTTCTTTGTTAATAAATTTTTAACATTCCAAGTTTTCTATTCATATTAAATTAACGTATTTTTGTGCAACCTCTAAAAAGTGAAAAAGTAAAAATGAATTCTTATAAAAATCCATTGGAAGAACGTTATTCCAGTGCTGAAATGCTTTTTAATTTCTCGCCGAATAACAAGTTTCAGACTTGGAGAAAACTCTGGATTGCTCTTGCTGAAATTGAAAAAGATTTAGGTCTTGATATCTCTGATGAGCAAATTTCTCAACTCAAAGAACACTCAGAAAACATAGATTACGAAAAAGCAGCACACTACGAAAAGAAGTTTCGTCATGATGTGATGGCGCACGTTCACACGTATGGTGATGTAGCTCCTTTGGCAAAACCAATTATCCATTTAGGCGCAACTTCTGCGTTTGTAGGAGATAACACAGATCTTATACAAATTAGAGATGGATTGCAAATCATTAAAAAACAATTGGTTAATGTTATCAAAAATCTTTCAGATTTTGCCATTCATTATAAAGATTTGCCAACATTAGGTTTTACGCATTTTCAACCCGCACAGTTAACAACAGTTGGTAAACGTGCAACTTTGTGGCTTCAATCTTTACTCTTAGATTTTGAAGAGTTAGAATTTTTCCTTGAAACCCTAAGATTTAGAGGCGTAAAAGGAACTACAGGAACCGCAGCAAGCTTTTTAGAGCTTTTTAACGGAGATTATTCTAAAGTGAAACACCTAGACAAAGAATTGTCTAAACGTTTTGGTTTTGAGAAAGTTTTCGGAGTTTCTGGTCAAACTTACGATAGAAAAATTGATGCAAAAGTTTTGGCGTTATTGTCAAATATTGCACAATCTGCTCATAAATTCACCAACGATTTAAGACTTTTACAGAATTTAAAAGAAATAGAAGAACCTTTTGAGAAAAATCAAATCGGTTCATCTGCGATGGCTTACAAACGTAATCCGATGCGTTCTGAAAGAATTTCTGCATTAGCAAAATATGTGATGTCATTGCAAAATTCATCTGCAATGGTCGCTGCTACTCAATGGTTCGAAAGAACTTTGGACGATTCTGCGAATAAGAGATTAACGATTCCGCAAGCGTTTTTAGCAGTTGATGCTATTCTTTTGATTTGGAATAACATTATGAATGGAATCGTGGTGTACGAAAACAGAATTCATAAACATATTATGGAAGAACTTCCGTTTATGGCGACAGAATACATCATCATGGAGGAAGTAAAAGCGGGTGGTGACCGACAGGAAATTCACGAAGTGATACGCGTTCATTCCATGGAAGCCTCGAAAAAAGTAAAAATCGAGGGCAAAGAAAACGACTTAATCGAAAGGATTATGAATGACGACTCATTGAAATTAGACAAGTCGAAATTGAAAGAGGTTCTAGATCCTAAAAATTTCATCGGCTTCGCACCTATCCAAACCGAGGAATTTGTTCAGCAAGAAATTCAACCTGTTTTGGAAAAATACGCCGACTTAATTGGCTTAGAATC
>JAYRDY010000035.1:0-14256 GCA_041909215.1 Cloacibacterium sp.
TTCTGGTTGGGTACAAACCATCAGAGACAAAGGTTTTATGGTTTGGATAGATTTGCGAGACCGTTACGGAATTACTCAATTGGTTTTCGATGCAGACAGAACTTCGGCAGAAATTCTAGAAAATGCTAAAAAACTCGGTCGTGAATTTGTAATTCAAGCAGAAGGAACCGTAATTGAACGTGCTTCTAAAAACCCCAAAATCCCAACAGGGGAAATTGAACTTTTAGTTGAAAAATTGACGATTCTCAATAGCGCAGAATTGCCACCTTTCACCATCGAAGACGAAACCGATGGCGGCGAAGAATTGAGAATGAAATACAGATATTTAGACATCCGTAGAAATCCTGTGAAAGAAAAACTGATTTTCCGTCACAAAATGGCGCAAAAAGTAAGAAATTATCTTTCAGATAAAGGTTTTATAGAAGTTGAAACGCCAGTTTTAATAAAATCTACACCAGAAGGAGCAAGAGATTTCGTAGTTCCTAGTAGAATGAATCAAGGGCAATTTTATGCATTGCCACAATCTCCACAGACTTTCAAACAACTCTTAATGGTTGGTGGAATGGACAGATATTTCCAAATTGTGAAATGTTTCCGTGACGAAGATTTGCGTGCAGACCGTCAACCAGAATTCACCCAAATCGATTGCGAAATGGCTTTTGTAGAGCAAGAAGATGTTCTAGAAATTTTTGAAGGAATGACGGCGCATTTGTTGAAAGACATTACTGGAAAAGAATTTGGAAAATTCCCAAGAATGACTTTTGATGAAGCGATGAGAACTTACGGAAACGACAAACCAGACATCCGTTTCGGAATGAAATTCGTAGAAGTAAATGAATTGGTAAAAGAAAAAGAGTTCAAAATATTTGACGAAGCAGAATTGGTTGTTGGTATTAATGTAGAAGGTTGCGCAGATTATACCAGAAAACAAATTGATGAACTCATTGATTGGGTAAAACGTCCACAAATTGGTGCTTCTGGAATGGTTTGGATTAAATTCCAAAATGATGGAGTTGTTACTTCTTCGGTAAATAAATTCTATTCTGAAGAAGATTTGCAGCGTGTCGCTGCAGCCTTTAATGCAAAACCTGGAGATTTAATTTTATTAATGAGCGGAAACGCCAATAAAGTAAGAACTCAACTTTCTGCGCTTAGAATGGAATTGGGAAACAGATTAGGTTTAAGAAAAGGAAATGAATTTGCGCCACTTTGGGTAATAGATTTCCCATTATTAGAATGGGACGAAGAAACTGGAAGATACCACGCAATGCACCATCCTTTTACTTCGCCAAAACCAGAAGACATTCATTTATTAGAAACCGAACCAGGAAAAGCCAGAGCAAATGCTTACGATATGGTGCTGAACGGTAACGAAATTGGCGGTGGTTCTGTAAGAATTTTCAATAAAGAATTGCAGTCTAAAATGTTTGATTTGTTAGGATTTTCTAAAGAAGAAGCAGAAGCGCAATTTGGATTCTTAATGAACGCCTTCAAATTCGGAGCGCCACCTCACGCTGGTTTGGCTTTCGGTTTTGATAGATTGGTTGCCATTCTCGACGGAAACGAAGTGATTAGAGATTACATTGCTTTCCCGAAAAATAATTCTGGACGAGATGTGATGATTGATGCACCTTCGCCAATTCACGATGAACAACTTGATGAATTGGCATTGAAAGTGAATTTGTAGAAATTCAAAACCTTCAAGGTTTTTTAGAATAAAATTGTAAATTAGAGCGAGGTTTTCTTCCCCTCGCTTTTTTATTGATTAAGGCAATTTTGCCACCAAAAATTCAGGCGAAAGCTTCAAAATCCAGTATATGATTTTCCATTTCCAATTCGGGACAATGGAGAAAGAATTCCCTGCATTCACAATATGTTTTGCAACATAAGAAGGTTGCATTAATAAAGATTTATTCAGATTTAAACCTTCGTTTATTTTAGTTTTGATGTAACCACTTACCAAAACATTTACTTTTATATTTCTTGAAGATAATTCTTGCCTTAAACCCGCCAAATATTGAGTAAAAGCAGATTTTGTGCTGCCATAAATAAAATTACTTTTCCTGCCGCGAACGCCAGAAAGTGAAGAAAGACCAATAATTCTTTCTAGATTTTCGTTAGCTTTATCCATCGCAATAATATTCAAAATAGAAATAGCACCTGCGTAATTGGTTTTCATCATTTCAAAAGTTGATCCAAAATCCACAAAAGCTTTTTCATTCTGAACTAAAAATCCCGCCGCATAAACCACAATCTGTGGCTTCAAAGATAGATTGTGATAAAAATTTTGGTGAGACTTAAAATCGGTTGCATCAAAGAAAAGAACTTGCACTTTATCTTGAAACTGATGTTTTTCAACAAAATTATAAAGTTCCGTAGTATTTCGGGAAGCTGCAATTATCCAAAAACCTTTCTCAATATATTGTTTGATGCATTCTTTGGCTACATCAGAATTGGCACCAAGAATTAAAACCGTTTTGCTCTTATTCATATTGCAAAAATAATTAAAACTTACGTTTAAAACACCCTGAAAATCTGATACTTTCGGTACACTAAAATTCTTTATCTTTAGAAATTATCATAAACTGATATATTTCACTTCATGAAAACCATTCTTAGAATAGCAAATATGTAACTTTGCACCATCAAAAAACAGAATTATGGACTGGCTAAAAACTTTATTATTCCCCACGGAAAACCCTACTGTTATTCAATCACTTATCACTATAATGTTGGCAATAGGAACAGGTGTTTTCTTTGGTAGATTAAAACTAGGAAAAATCACTTTTGGGGTTTCTGCAGTAATGTTTACGGGATTATTACTCGGGCATTACGGATACAGAATTAATGACGAAATATTTGATTTTATTAGAGATTTTGGCCTAATACTTTTTGTTTACGGAATTGGTTTACAAGTAGGGCCTTCCTTCTTTTCATCTTTTAAAAATGAAGGGCTTAAGTTTAATATTTTAGCGGTTTCTACTGTTTTGCTGGGTGGTATTATTACGTTTTTACTCCATTATTTCACTGGTTTAGAAATTGAAAATCTTGTCGGAATTATGAGTGGAGCGGTTACCAATACACCTGGTTTGGGAGCTGCAAAAAACACCATTTCTGAATTAACAGCGCAATTCCCTGATAAAACTTTTGCAGATCCAGCCATTGGTTATGCAATTACCTATCCTTTAGGCGTTTTTGGTATTATTGGCACTATTATTTTATCTAAAATTTTACTCAAAATTCATCCTGAAACAGAAATGAGAAAATTCAGAATGAATAAAATTAATAGAGAAGAGCCTTTAACGCATCAAAAACTCAGAGTAACCAACCCAGAATATTTCGGGAAATCCATCAATGATGTGATTAAAAATATTGGTTATGAAATTGTAGTTTCCAGAATTAAACACAGCGGAGAAATCTCTGTATTTTCGCCTACTTTAGACACTCATATACAAGACAGAGATGTGCTAATGGTGGTAGGTAAAGAAAAAGAACTCAATGATTTTGTAAAAAAAGTAGGAAGACCTTCAACGGATTCTTTCATTGAATCTGATTCTGACATTAGTAAAAAAAATATATTCGTTACAAAACCTTCTGCTGTTCACAAAAAATTATCAGAGTTAGACCTTTATAATACGTATGATTTGAAGGTTACGCGAGTTTTCAGAGCGGGTAAAGAAATTTTACCAAGACCTTCTTTAGAGTTATTTTATGGTGACATTTTAAGAGTTATTGGTACTGATGAAGCCATTAAAGAAGCTGGAAAAATAATAGGTAACCAAGAGAAAAAACTTTTAGAACCAGATTTCTTATCACTTTTTGGAGGTTTATTAATTGGTATTATCGTAGGTTCTATCCCAATTATGATTCCAGGATTACCAATCCCTTTGAAATTAGGTTTTGCTGCGGGACCACTTATTGTTGCGTTACTAATTTCTAGATATGGCGGTATTTCTTTCATCCATTCTTATATTAATAATGGTGCCATCCATTTTATGAAAGATTTAGGAATTTGTTTATTCTTTGCTGCTGTTGGCATACACGCTGGAGAAGGTTTTTATGAAAACTTCATTAAATTCAACGGTTGGATGTGGATGCTTTATGGCGCAGCTATTACATTTATCCCTTTAATTATTATGGTAATTATTGGCAGATTTGTAATGAAAATTAATTTCTTACAACTTACTGGGATTATGAGTGGCAGTTATACAGATCCTGCTGCGCTTTCGTTCAGCACTAATTATTTGGATAACGATGTACCTATCCAAAGTTACGCGCAAGTTTATCCGTTGGTAACCATTGCTAGGATATTCACAGCAAGTTTGCTGATCTTATTATTGGGATAATTTTCAAGTAAAAATGAAGCATAAAAAAAGCAATCAGAGATATTTTTTCTGATTGCTTTTTATTTTAACTGAAAATATTTAGTTTTTATTTCCCTACTGTTTCAGGAAATCTAGCTTCTGTAAATTCTCTAGAAATAGCAGCTCTTTCAAATTTTAGTTTACCACTCATGGTTTCAAGAATTACTCCATCATCCATAATTTGTAAAATTTTTGCATGCATACCAGATGTAGTAACTACTTTAGCCCCTGGTTTTAAAGCTTCTTGAAATTGTTTTTCTTTTTTTTGCTTTCTCATTTGCGGCCATAAAAAAAGTAAAAACATTGCGCCTACCATAATTAGCATGGGTAACATTCCTTCTAATGGGCTAGCTTGTAAAAATATTGTTGAAAACATAGGTTGAATATTTAAGGTTGTACTTTTGGATTAAATGCTGGCTGAACGTCTGCTGTAAAAGTTAACTCAATAGGAACTTGAGCGACATTCGCATAAACTTCAGCAGATTTATGAACGATTCCATCAAAGTTAGTAGAATCAAACTTAAGGGTTATTTTTCCTTTTTGCCCTGGTGCAATTGGTGTTTTCGTATAATCTGGCACGGTACAGCCACATGTTGGTTGCACCTTTGAGATAATTAAAGGGTTTTTGCCTGTATTGGTAACTTCAAAAACATGTTCTACATGGTCTCCTTTTCTTACTTTACCAAAATCAAAACTTGGTTCTGAAAGAGCTAAACTTGTTTCTGCATGTTTTTTTGCTTCTTCTATAATATCTCTCTCCATGATAGGACCTTGTGAATTTGTTAAAAGAGAACTTGCCTCATTTTGTGGTTGCTGTTCTGCTTCATTTTTCTTACAAGAATACAGTGATAGCACTGCTAATAAACTTAAGCCTACTATTTTTTTCATTAATTAAGAATTTAAGATTTCGTCAAATTTAGTGAAAATTATGCTCTGTTGATGTCTTTAGTATATTTATCTAGAATCCCGTTGATGAAAATCTGACTTCGGTCTGTTGCAAAAACTTTCGCTATTTCTATATATTCATTAATAATAACCCTTGCAGGCGTTAAAGGGAAAAAATCTAATTCTGAAATTGCAGAAATAAGTAGAATTTTATCCATTAAAGAAATTCTGTCTAAATCCCAATTTTCTAGTCTTTCTTCCACTTTTTTTTCTGTTGCCTCCCAATGGATAATGCTTTGAAATAAAAGTTTTTTTGCAAAAGCTCTGTCTTCTTCGTCTTTAATGGTTTTAATTAAAGTATGTGTAGGTTGCTGTTCTTTAAGAAAACCTATAGTCTTCTGTATCATAGAGTTAGCGATATGCAAATCATCATACCAAGAAATTTCTAATTCTTCTACTCTGCTCAAAAGATCCTCGTTTTCAGCAACATATCTCAAGAAAAGTTTCCCAATAAATTTTTGATCATCTTCAAAAGAGAGTTCACTGCTTTGCATGTAGTCTTGGTAACGTTTGCCAGCAACAATTCTTTGGAAAGTTTTTACTAACAAATCATCATGCAATTCCCAATTAAGATTCTTATGTTTTGCGGTAAAAGAAATACGCTCTTCGTTGTTTTCAAGTTGCAGAAGCACTTGGTTTCTCACGAATTTAAGGTTAGGGTTGATGTCTGCATCCGTTTTAATATATTTGTTTTTGGCAATTTCTATTTGATTTTCTGCCAAATCTTTTAATGCCACCAAAAAATTGAGTTCATAGACATACAAGTGATAAATTTTTTCAATTTCGGCAAACATATTTTTTTCTAAAACATCAGTTTTTATGGGATTCTGATGGTAAGAATAAAGTGTTTTCACAACTTTTTCGCGGATTTGTCTTCTTCCTAACATTATCAAAGAGCTTTTTTAAGATGGTGCAAAGATAAGATTTTTTTTACACTTTACAATTTGCTTTCTTACACCAGCAATAGAAAACCAAAATATCGGCAATTGATTTTGTAGAAAACTTAAGAAAAAAATCATCAATAAAAATCATTACTTTTGCATCTTAAATTAAATTTTTAAAAGCTGAAAGTTTATTACTAAAAGCTATTTACATATAAATGAATTCACTTAAAACACTTAATCCTTATTTCTGGAAACACAGAGTTCTGTTGTTTTGGGGTTTGTTATTTATTATTGCTTCCAACTTTTTTTCCATCTATCAGGTACAATTTGTTGGAAAAAGCGTTGATTTGATTAAGGGCGTTTTAGATAAGAAACAGATAGATAAAGAACTGCTTTTCAATACTTTATTTATTAACGGAGCTATTATTGTAGGAACTTCTGTTCTTTCGGGGATTTTCAGATTTATGATGAGACAAACCATCATTGTTGCTTCCAGAAGAATAGAATACGAACTCAAAAACAAAATTTACAGACAATACCAAGAACTTTCTCTTACGACTTATAAAAAAACGACTATTGGAGATTTGCTAAATAGACTTTCAGAAGATGTTGTCGCCATAAGAATGTATCTAGGACCTGGTGTAATGTACGTGGTAAACCTTGTTGTTTTACTAATTATTACCAGCACTTATATGCTGATGACCAATGTAGAAATGACGATTTGGACACTGGTTCCGCTCCCTATTCTATCTTTTGTGATTTATAAAGTAAGCTCTATCATCAACGGAAAATCCAAAATTATGCAGAAAAGCCAAAGTGCTATTTCTACATTCGTACAAGATAGTTTTTCGGGGATTAGAGTTGTGAAATTCTTCAGCAAAGAAAAATATATTGAAAAAAACTACGGCGAAAAAGTAAAAGATTATCAAGACAAAGCATTAGATTTAGCAAGAACTGAAGCTTATTTTTTCACCATTATTCTTTTTGTAATTGGGCTTCTAAATGTTGCCATTCTCTACATTGGTGGTAAAAATTATTTTGAAGGAAAACTTACCGTTGGTACCATTGCAGATTTCTTTATGTATATTAATATTCTGATTTTCCCTTTCTCTATGGTTGGTTGGGTTTCATCTGTTAACCAAAGAGCTGCCGCTTCTATGACGAGGGTTAATGAGTTTTTAGACATAAAATCAGAAATCATCAATAAAAATTTTGACCAATACAAGATTAAAGGCGATATAGAATTTAAAAACGTTTCTTACACTTATCCCAATACAGGAATTAAAGCATTAGACAATTTAAGTTTTAAATTAAAAGCTGGGAAATCTATGGCCATTATGGGGAAAACTGGCAGCGGAAAATCTACTATTGCACTACTTCTTTGCAGATTAATAGACCCTGATTCTGGAGAAATTCTTATTGATGGAAAAAACCTTAAAGAACATAATCTAGAACTTTATAGAAAGCATATTGGTTACATTCCGCAAGAAAGTTATCTATTTTCTGATACTATAGAAAACAACATTGGTTTTGCAATAGACCAACCAACGCATGATTTGGTAGAAGAATTCGCTAAAAAAGCAGACGTTCATAAAAATATTGTAGAATTTAAGGAACAGTACCAAACTATGGTTGGCGAACGCGGTGTAATGCTTTCTGGAGGGCAAAAACAGCGTATTTGCATTGCCAGAGCCCTCATCAAAAAGCCAGAAATTTTAATTTTTGATGATTCTCTTTCTGCATTAGATACAGAAACGGAAGAAAACATTCTTCAGAATATTGAAAAAGACATTAAATCGTGTACCTCAATCATTATAACCCACAGAGAATCAAGCGCTAAAAGAGCAGACTTCATCCTTAATCTTTCTGAAAAAGAATAAAATAAAACTTTATTTTTATACAGATTTAATGGAAATTTAACTCAAAAAATCAATTTTATTAAAATTTATTTTGCAATTCAAAGAAATCTTTTATATTTGTTAAAACAAGATTTGTAAAAAATAAGTAACAATGAGTGATTACAAGGAGAGAAACGAAAATGAGATTTTCACAAAGGTGTTGAAGGCAGGTAGAAGAACTTATTTCTTTGATGTGCGCGAAACAAAGGCAGGAGATTACTATCTTACCATTACTGAAAGCAAAAAGAATTTTAGTGAAAATGGTGAGGCAACTTTCGAGAAACATAAAATCTATTTATACAAAGAAGATTTTACAAATTTCAAAGAAATGTTTAATGAATCTACAGATTTTATCATTGCTCAAAAAGGAGAAGATGTAATCTCTGAAAAACATGATAAAGATTTCAAATCCAAATCATTTACGATAGAATCTGACGACGAAGTATAAAATATAAGCACTCTTTTGGAGTGCTTTTTGTTTTCTTTTAATTCTAAGGAACCCGTTTAATCTGTTTGAAAGAATTGAACTCTATTTATAAAAGTTGACAATTCTTTTTACTTTACACTCACAGAAACATTCCCTACCAACTTACCTTCTGCCATAAGATTTTTACCTATAACAATTTTGTAGGTTCCGTTTTTCTTTTTGGTATAATTCATTTCTTTAGAAAAAGGTCCATCTGTAGAACCGTCTGGCAAAATTATTTGATTAATTCTTAAGTTTCTATCCTTTTCTACCGTGTTAATTTTTACCGAAATAGTAGGTTTTGTAACATTTTTAATCACAATTACAAACTCCTGATTTTCATCCGTAAACTGCTCACCAATGGTAAAAGGAAGTTGCGAAGCCTCAACAGTTCTGATGATTTTATTCCCTTCAACTGTACGAAAAGCACCTCTTCTCCCTTGTTGTTTTGGTTCTTTCATGGCAACAATTTCTTTACTTTCAATCTTTTGAACATCTTTATCTGCTTGAAGTGCATTAGATTTAGAACAACAGGCAGTGCCCAAAAACGCAGCAAATAAAGTTACAATAACTGTTTTCATTATTATATTTTTTAATAAAACATCTAATTCTGTACCAAAAATACTGAAATAGAATTCAAAAACATTTAATTTACTTTCTGAATTTTCATCAAAACAAAGATTAGATTACAATCTCTCCATTGTTCTTAAAATATCTATTTATTAAAAATATCTAAAAACATCCATTTTATTCATAAAAATTACCATTATTTATTAGATTTTCATTTACTTTGTACTATATTTTAATAATTTATAGATGAAAATTGAAACTCTTCTCGCCAATATTGCCCAACATTCTGGTATTAATGATCCTTATGGTTCTACGCACATTCCTATTCTTAGTACGGCAACCTTCGACATGAAGAGACAAAAAAACAGTGAAAATCTATACGATTATTCTAGAACAGATAACCCCACAAGAAATGCCTTAGAAACTATTTTTGCTAAAGCAGAAAATGGTTTTGGTTGCGTGTGTACCAACACTGGTATCGCAGCAATTTCTCTTTTAATAGAAACTATTTTGAAAACTGGAGATTCTATTTTAGTAGAAAGAGATTGCTATGGCGGAACATACAGATTGCTCAATATTCTTCTCGAAAAAAATAAAATTTCTACCATTTATGCAGATTTTACCGATGAAAAAGAAGTAGAAAACGCCCTTAAAAACAATTCTATACAATTGGTTCTTTGCGAATCGCCAACTAACCCAAGTCTTAAAATTATTGATTTGCAAGCTATCGGAAATCTTTGCAAAAAATACAATGTTCTTTTTGCTGTAGATAATAGTATGGCAACTTTTGCGGCACAAAAACCTCTTGATTTCGGAGCAGATTTTTCGGTTTTTTCAACCACAAAATTTGTTTCAGGACATGGTAGTGTTACTGCAGGAGCGTTGGTTTCTAAAACACAAGAATGGCACACCAAAATGCATTATCACGCTAATGCATACGGAATTGCACAAAGCCCGATGGATGTTTTCCTTACTACTCTTGGTTTACCAACATTGGTTTACAGAATGAAAGTTCAGGAAGAAAGCGCTATAAAAATTGCAAAATACCTCAAAAATATTTCTAAAATTAAAGAAGTAAAATTCCCAGCTTTAGAAGATTTTGCACAATATGATTTGGTGAAAAAACAGATGAATGTTGTTCCCGCTGTTCTTACCATTCAGTTAGATTCAGAAATTAGCGCTAATTTACTTTTGGCTAAAACGAAATTGTTCGGTAAAAAAGTTTCCTTCGGGACTGCAGATTCTAGATTAGAAATCCCTGCACAAATGAGCCATGCAACCAATTCAGAATCTTGTCTTGCATCAAAAGGAATTAACAATGCAACGGTAAGAATTTCTGTAGGCTTAGAAAATACTGATGATTTAATTGAAGATTTAACGCAAGCTTTATCATAAAAATGGACCATTGTTTTCAGCATATTCCACTTGGTAATTCTTTACCTCCCAATAATCCTCATGCAGTTTCTGTGAGTTTACCCAAACTAAAAGATGTAATTGGATACGAAGAGAACAACCCTGAAACCATTAATCAACTCACAAACGGTTATCCTAGGTTTTTCAAAAATAAATTGGTAACGTGTTTAGAGGATTTCGTTAGAAAAAATCATCAAATAAAAACAGATGAAATTGTATTGCCTATTACTTCAAGAAAGGCTAAAAGTGTTTTGGAAAGTATTTTTGATGAAAAATTCCCTTCAACAGAAATAGAAAATGTTTGCTTTTTAGTTTTACCAGAAAACCACCTGAAACTTACCGAAATTAAGAAAATGATACAGCATTTTGGTGCAATCATCAGTTCCAGAAATGCGGAAAAAATTCTTTTCGACCAAAAACTCATCACCGAAATTTTTAAAGAAGAAAGATTTGATATTTCTTTAGCTGAAAAAGAAGTTAAGAAAAACTTAGGCGAGGCTTACAAAACTTCTGCCGAAAATATATTTCTCACCAATTCTGGTACTAACGCCGTTTTCAGTACAGTAGAAACGTTAACAAAAATCAGAGAAAAAGAAGGCAAAACAATCAATGTTCAATTAGGTTGGCTTTATTTAGACAGCATTGAAATCATCAAAAAAAGAAGTCCTGAAAATTACACCTTCATTAATCTTCATCAAAAAGATGCAATAGAAAATTGGTTAGAAAAAAATCATGAAAAAATAGCCAGTATTATTGGTGAAACCATTAGCAATCCGCTTTTACAATGTGCAGACATTCCTTGGTTGCACCAATTGTGTAAAAAATACAACATCCCTTTGGTTTTAGACAACACCATGGCAAGTCCGCATTGCGTAGATGTTTTGCCTTACTGTGATGTTGTGGTAGAAAGCCTTACCAAATTTGCAAGTGGAAACGGAGATGTTTTAATGGGCGCAGTTATTAGTAATGAAAATTCTTCGTTTAAAAATTTAGTTAAAGAAAATATTACAGAATTTACTTTACCTCCTTTTGACGCAGATTGTGCAAGATTGGCTTTAGAAATAAAAGATTATGAGCGTAAAATGAAAAAAATTTCTGAAAACACTTTTCAACTGTATCAATATCTCAAGCAACAAGATTTTGTAGAAAAAATACATTCTGTTTACGAAGAAAACTCCTGGGAAAATTTTTCAAAAATCAGAAAAAACAACAATCATATTGGTTTATTGAGTTTGGTTTTCAAAAAAAATCTTGCTGAGTGTTATAATGTTTTAAACATTGCAAAAGGGCCAAGTTTAGGCACAGAATTTTCTTTGGCAATGGCTTACACTTACTTGGCGCATTATGATTTAATTACGTCAGAAAAGGGACTTCAAAAACTAGAAGAAAGCGGATTACATCCGGAACTCTTTAGGATTTCCGTTGGTACAGAACCTATAGAAGCTCTTATTGCAGAATTTGAAAAACTAAAAAGTTAGTTTACTTTTTTCCTAAATTTTCTTTAATTTTTAGAATGTTTTTTTTAGCAGAATCTTCTAAGACTAAATGGGCACTTATCGATATTTTTTGGGGTAAAATTTCATCAAAATGTTCTGTTCCTTCCCAGTACAATTCTTTTATTTTGCCTAAAACTTTATGGTTTTTAGCAGCAATTCTTTGCAAAAACCGATCAATTTCATCATCCATTTCAGCAATTGTAGGGAAAATTTTATTGTAAATATTATGCTGAACTGCCCAATTTGCATCTCTAAATTCCGCATCAAGAGACATTGCAATCATTTGAGACTTTCCTATTTTCCTTTCTACAAAAGGGCTAATCACAAAAGGGCCAATTTCTAAATTAATTTCTGTAAGCGCCAAACTTGCGTTTTCTGTAGCGAAGCAATAATCTGCAGCGCAAGCCAATCCTACTCCACCACCAGTTGTTTTCCCTTGAACACGAACCACCACAATTTTCCCGCAAGTTCGCATTGCATTCAAAACTTTTGCAAACCCACCAAAGAATTTTTTAGAGGTTTCTAAATCTTGGATTTCTAACAACTCATCAAAACTAGCACCTGCGCAAAACGCTTTTTCGCCTTCAGATTTTAGAAGGATGATTTTCACCTCATCTTTTGCAGCTTCATCCAAAATAGTTTGTGCTAATTTTTCAAGAATTACACTCGGCAAAGCATTGCTTTTGGGCGTTCCGAATGTGATTTCGGAGATTCTATTTTTTATTATTGATGTTACGAAAGGTTGCATTTTTCAGAAGATTAAAGATTTATAATTCTACCACTTTTTTCTCTAGCTTATAAACCGTTCCTCGGAAACTGGCGACTAAAACTTTATGCTGATTGGTAATCGTTATGTCATAAACGGCGGTTTTTCGGGTATCAGCCATTAAAATACTTTCTGCAATAAGCGTATCTCCTAGCCTCACTGCTTTAGTAAAGCTAATCATACAATTAAGAGCCACTGCTGCATTGCCCGTATTGTTAGAAGAAAAAGCTAAGGCAGACTCTGCAAAAGAAAAAGTCACCCCTCCATGAACGGTTTTCAGGCCATTAATCATTTCTTTACGAATGGGCATTTCTATCAAACAATAATTTTCTCTTATTTCTATTAAAGAAACTCCCATCCATTGTGAAAAATAATCTTGATTGAGAATATATTGTGCGGTTTCTTGTGGTGACATGAGCTAAATCAATTTAAAAATTACTTGAATTTTCGCCCTTTTAAAAAAGTATTATAGGCGGTAAAAATTACGACAAACGTAAGCAAAATAGCCCATTTATCATTAAAAAACTGCATAAAAGTATCTTCGGAATTATTGATGAATTTATTCATGAAAAAGCTCAGCGGAACAATTATCACAAAAGAAACAACCGCATTGATAAGCGCTAAAATAATTTTAGGATTCATTATTTTTTCTATTTTAAACAAATATATTAAAACAAACCTAAATAAGAATTACTTTTTGCACATACTACAACGGTTTCAACTCGTTTTTAAAATTATTTATTAGAAATTACTCCGTGTAAAATCGTTTTTTTAAGCATTTCTGTAATAGCATCTAAAGACAAGTTGCTATCATAAATATATCGGTGTAAATTATTAATAACGGTTATCGTATATTTTGCAGAAAATAAACTACCCCGGGGCAGAGCCCCGAAGTATTAGTCGTCAAAAAGTGTAAGTTGTCCATCGTACACTTTTTGATATTTTACTTCTTTTCCTTGATTCTCAATGTATTTCTTGATAACATCTTTGTTTCCATATTGTCCAACCGTATTTGCATAATAACCACTTGTCCAAAAATTCCCTCCCCATAATTTTAACTTGACTTCAGGAAATCTCCTAAATATTTCCTTCGCTGTTATACTTTTTACTTTCATACAAATTTCACTGATTGAAAGCGAAGGAACACTCTGAATTAAAAAATGAACATGGTTTTCTTCATAACCTATTTCCAAAAAATTAATCTCGTAGCGGGCAGAAATATCAAGACAAATATTCCTCAATCCCTTTCCTACTTCATCTGTTATAACAGAATTTCTATATTTCACAGGAAAAACGATATGATACAGTAGCAATGTTTTATTATGTCTTTTATTTATATGGTCATCCATTAATCAAATTTACACTTTTTCATAGTGTTATGAAAAACCATCCGTTTTTCAAACTTTTCCTCATTGACCCCGAGGCAGAGCCTCGAGGTATTCTCTTCGAATAAA
>JAYRDY010000036.1:0-14159 GCA_041909215.1 Cloacibacterium sp.
GTATACTCCTTTTGCACCCCATGAAAAGCTAATATTGGGAGCTCCTGTGCATAAATCATTCTCATGTTGAAGAAACACAAGTAGACTAGCAGTTTATGAAACTTAATTACTGCCATTTTATAATCGATGAGTTTTAAAAATCTCAAGATATTTTAAATTTTTATTATATAATTGTTTATTTCCAAAAAACTTTCCAAAAAACATCAGAGCTTTAAAGGAAAATATTCTTCTTTTCATAAAGCCTGCAAAACTAAATTTATATTTCGAAAAGTAAATCTCGTAAGAACTGATGAGAAACTTCAAACTATTTTGGCTTGCTTCGCTTCTATCATCTATTAAATGTTGGTAATGAAACTCTTTTCTATATGATGTTTGATATTTCAATTGCAAAAAACGATTAGTTATATCTGCTTCTTCACAATACATAAACATTTTTTCATCAAAGCCTCCAATTTCCAAAAATTTAGTTTTGCTTACAAAAAGGAGTGCTCCCGAAAGATAAAAATATTTTTGCATATAAACATTCAACTTGTTCAATATTTTACTAATGGGTGCCGTAAATAAGAAAAAATCATATTCCGGTCGAATCCAATATGAAATATCCCCTCCTCCAAACTGTTTTCCGCCAACCATCGCAAGATCTTGATTTTCATTAAACATCTTGAGAACTTCTTGAAAAATTGGTTTCAAAAACAATACGTCAGGATTCACAATACAGATTATTTCTGAGGTAGCATTTTGGATTCCAAGATTGTTTCCTTGTCCATAACCTCCATTTCTGGAATTGTGAATGATTTTTATTTCATGAGAGTATTGCGATAGAATTAACTTCTCTGTTTCCAAAAAAACTTCTTTGGAACTATTATCTACAACTATGATTTCTAAAGAGCTTCGTGGAATATCAGAGATTTGATCAATAGAATATAGGCAATTAAGTATATCTTTTTGTGAGTTATAAGTAACAATAATTATTGATAATGACTTCATATTCTAAAAAAATAAATCTTTAAGATAAGGAATGGATTGAATTGTTAATTCAACTTGTTCCATAAAATGGTTTTGCGGCAATACAAAATCCGGAAGAATATAGATGCAAAAGATCGCTGTAAAATGTATTATTCCAAAAAATACCATTTTAAATAATTTTTGCTTTTGCGGAAGGTCTTGTATAAGATAAAGATAAAATATAATCCAAAATATAGCAAAGGGCATAATATATCTATGTCCAATAATTTGAAGAAAAAATGAAGCTGGCAAAAATAAAAGTGAGAAAAAAGCTAATTTAAATAGGAGCTCGTACATAGGATGATCCACAATATTTTTCTTTTTGATGAGTTTGGGTGTTTCTATTAAAATAAATACATAATAAACCATATAAGGTAAACCATTAAAAATCCCACCAATTAATGAACTATCATATTCGCTACTAAAATAAGCATCATAATGATCTAAGACTAGGGCTAACCCTCCTTTCATTAATAAAAAAACTATCAGAGCTACAACTAAAGAACTCACCAATGAAAGCTTAATAAACTTTCGGATAGGCACAAAAAAGTAAACCGGTATAAATAGTACTAATGTTGCTAATCCAGCATGACAAAGCATACTAAGAATAATCATGAAAATTGAAAAAATATATTTTTTTTTATATACTAAATAATAAAATCCAGTAAATAAAATGGGCAATCCCAAATAATATCTTATCTGATTTGTAAAATGTACATAATCTAATAAAATATAGAGCAGAAAAACATAAAAATAATTCCTTGTATATCTGCTTATTAAAAACCAATAAATTATCAGAGAACCTAACATATGGAAAATATACAGGCTTTCATATTCCAGATTTAAACTATTGAAAATTTTTGAAAGTTCAAAAAATACAATATCCGTATTATCATCTCCTTTATCATATATCCACGAATACATAAACCAGTCTGCTGTGTAAGTAATGCCTACAGTAAAATAAATTATTACTACAAATAAGGATAGATTTAGGAAAAAAGCTGTGGTTCGGCTTTTTACATTTTCAATCAAAAGACCAAAAAAGAGATGAACAAAAAATAAAAATAAAATAATGATCACTTTTAAGAAACAAAATAATTTAACATTTTCTCTGAAATTACATCCCATGAAAATTGCCCTACTTGTAAAAAAGCTTTATTAGCTTTTTCTTCTGCCCATATAGGGTTTTGTAAAATTTCTTCAACTTTGTCCACTATTGCACTACTATTCTTAATGGGGATAATCCAAGAGTTCTCATTACTGGAAGGATAATATCCCGTAGTGATAAGTGGAATCTTGGTAGCCATAGATTCTAAAACAGGATAATGAATAGCATCTAACTGCACTAAACCTGCTGATAAATACACATCAAGTTTTCTATAAAATTGTGCTAATTCTTCATCTCCATTAGGGAAAAACATATTCACACCATCTATTTCTTCCCATTTCTGATCTCCAAACGCAATATAAAGTTCTATTTTTTCACCGTACTTCTCCCTCAGTTTTTTTATGGCGTCTATTATATAAAATGTGCCCTTATAAAATTCAGTTCTTCCTATGGTTCCTAAAATAATTTTTTCATTTTTCTTTTTGTGCAGCTCTGGATAAAAATTATTGAGATTTATTCCTGGATATACGACCCTATCAGTTTTTATCTCTTTATAGTTTTTATACATATCTGCATTCACTATCATTTCAAGTCCTAATAAATATGATTTTCTCGCGGTTTCTTTATAAATTTTATACCAGAAAGGTCCTTTTTCGTAGTATTCAGGTTCGTAAGCTTGTATGTAATAAAATTTACGCGCCTTTCTACGGGAACGTTTCACTGGTAAAGCAGTAAAATTATGCGTTGCCAAAAGAACATCTACCTCTTCTGGAAAAGCATCGATCGCTTTATGAAGATTCAACCTATTTTCAAACGGACCAAAAATAGTTTTTCGTTTTTTGAGAACATCAGATTTACTTATAATGCTCCCACTGTAATTATAGTAGTATATGTCTCCGTACGTAGGAAAATAAGGTTCAGTATCATCGGGGGCAAGAAAATAGACATTATGACCTTTTTTTATCCAGCTATTTGCAAGTTCAGAAATAACCCTCCATCCCCCAGGTTTTCCAAAACTACTTACCAAAGGTATTAAAATTTTCATTCGTGCGTTTTAAAGAGTAAATTTTTAAAAATAATAATCATCATAACAAAGTACAAAAAATAATTTAAACAATAAGATATTGTTGCGCCTATCACCCCAAAATAGTTAATGAACACGATAGATAACACTACAAGAAAAACAGAAAAGGCAATTTCCGTGATAACGTAAATTTTGGTCATAGATTTTGCCACCATCACAAATGCCAAAATCCAACTTAAGATCTTAAAAAAGTCGCCAAGCAGTTGCCAGAAAAAAAGTTCTTTCATTGGGTAGAACTCCTTCGTAAATAGAATATTGATAACCAAATCTTTCAGAAGGTAAATGATCAGCAAACTCGCAGCAATAATTGGAGTGATGATTTTGTAGGCCTTTACAATCTCTATTCGGAAGTGGACGGCTGATTTCAGTTCGGATAATTTTGGCAGATAGTAAACGCTGAACGAAGTTGTTACAAACATCAAGTACAAACCCGAAATCCTATTTATTCCTTCCCAATATCCCGCCGCATCCATGGAGTAATTCTTGATTAAAAAACTACGAATGATCAGCTGTGATACTGGTACCGTTGCGACAGAGACCAAGGCCATTGATGAATAGGACAAAAATTTCCTGATGATCGCTGGATCCCAACTTCCCCAAAGAATTTTTGTGGAGAGCCAATCGTATTTCCACAGAAATAATATGGTAATGAAGAAAATAACACTCTGATAAGTTACGGTAGCAATCAAAGCTCCTTTAATATGCAGGAACAAAACAAGAACAACGGTAAAAAGCAATCCAACTATGCTGGTAATGATATTAATCGATACAAATTTTCTAAATTCCTTAAATCCATTAATTACAGAAAGAAGGTAATTGTTCATCGACATAAAAAGAAGGCTTATACCGAAGTAGATGAATACATAATAATAAGAGGAATCAAGTAAGATCCTTTGCCCCAAGTATTTTGACAGTAAAATAAGTGAAATCCCACAAATCAGCGAAAAATAAACTGTTATTTTAAAACCGTTTTTTAGATATTGATGGAGTTTTGTTTCTTCTTCTTTGTATTCAGAAACGTATTTCACAACTCCATTATTTATTCCTCCCCCTCCTAATGTGATAAGTATATTAATAAAATTCTGCAGCTGACCAATAAGAGCAATTCCACTTGGTCCAATAATAGAAGCTACAACCTTTACTGTTATATAGCTGGTTATCAGTTTTACTAAAGTAGAAAGACCTGTAAAAGAAAATACTTTTATCAGGTCACTTGCAATAACTCTTTTTATTTTATTAATCATTTAAAATTGTTGATTACCTTGATCATCTCATTAATCTCTTCCTCTTCCATCACCGGACTCATCGGCAAGCTCAACACTTCCTCGTGAATCTTTTCAGAAATTGGGAACGATAAATTGCTCCATTCTTTGTAGGCTTCCTGATGATGGGGTGGAATTGGATAATGGATTAAAGTCTGTACCCCGTTTTCCAAAAGGTAGTTTTGTAGTTTCTCACGCTCAGCAGTTCGGATGACAAACAAATGCCATACATGTTCTGCTTCGTTGGTTGGATTCTCCGGAAGAATGATATTGGAGTTTTTGATTTCCGCAATATATCGTTTAGCGATGGCTCTTCTTCGTTGATTTTCCGCATCAATGTATTTCAACTTAACACCCAATACCGCTGCCTGAATTTCATCTAAGCGTGAGTTGAGTCCCTGATAAATATTGACATACTTTTGGTTGGAGCCATAATTGGCCAATGCACGAATCGCTTTTGCGAGTTCCTCATCATTGGTGGTAACACCTCCTGCATCTCCCAAAGCTCCCAGGTTTTTCCCCGGATAGAAACTAAAACCCGCTGCATCGCCTAAGTTCCCGGTTTTCACACTGTTCCATTCTGCACCGATGGCTTGAGCATTGTCTTCGATGGTTTTTAATTGATGTTTTGCAGCAAGTTCTTTCAATGCCTCGGAGAATACGACTCTTCCATAAAGATGAACGATTAATATTCCCTTTGTTCTTGAAGTGATTTTCTCTTCAATTCTGGCAATATCAATATTATAAGTCTGAAGGTCAGGTTCTACCAAAACAGGCACCAAGCCGTTGTCTGAAATCGCAAGAATGGAAGCAATATAAGTATTGGCAGGCACGATGATTTCATCCCCTTTTTGCATCACGCCCATTTCGATATAACCGCGAAGGATCAAACGGAGTGCATCTAAACCATTAGCCACTCCTATCGCTTGCTTTGTTCCGATATAGTGAGCCAATTGCGCTTCAAAAGATTTCACTTCGTTTCCCAATAGATACCATCCGGAACGGAAGGTCTGCAAAAGCTTTTCTTCAATTTCCTGTTGATGTACAAGGTTGATTTTCTGAAGGTCTAAGAATTTTATCATTTTAATCTTTGGTATACGTTATATTCCCCTTTTCATCTATTATTCCTCTTTGTCTGGCAGGATTGCCGAACCAAACGGTATTGGCAGGAACGTCTTTGGTTACTACACTGCCTGCACCGATTAATGCATTTTCTCCTATCGTATTTCCTGCGACAATCGTTGCGTTGGCTCCTATAGAAGCACCTTTTTTTACTATTGTTTTTGCAAATACTTCGGGGTATTGCTTTGATCTCGGCACCAAATCATTAGTAAAAGTCACATTGGGACCAATGAACACATTATCTTCCAAAGTAACGCCATCCCAAATCTGCACCCCTGGTTTGATGGTCACATTATCACAAATCTTCACATCGTTCTCTATCAATACATGACAGTTGATATTGCAGTTATCACCAATTACGGCATCTTTTAAAATTACGCAAAACTGCCAAATGAAAGTACTTTCGCCAATTTGCTCAGTCTGAACATCAGCCAGGGGGTGTATTTTAGCCATTTCTAAATTTTAAAAAATCTTCATAATTTCTAAGATAATCACTCTCGTTGTAAGCGTGAGAAGCTAAAACCAAACAGATTGCTCCTGAAGAAAAATTAATTTCTGAAGCCCAAACTCCGGGTGGTATGTGCAATCCCATATTGGGACGGTTGAGGAAAACTTGTCTTTGATAAGTACCATCGTCAAGACTTACCTCAAAACTGCCACTTGCTGCAATTAAAAACTGATGGCATTCTTTGTGCGCATGAGCTCCTCTACTCTCGCCGCCAGCGATATCATAAAGATAAAACACCCTTTTTACATCAAAGGGAAATGCAGAACTATTTTCGACTACTGTAAGATTTCCTTCTGCAAAATTAATTTTGCCGAGATCAATGACAGAACAGTCGAATACTGATTTATTGCTCATTTCTCAACTTTTTAAATTCTTCAAAATCCCGGATATAATCATTTTCATCAAAATGTTTATCAGATACGATTAATGCCAATGCATTGGTTGAAAAGTTCTCCAATCTTCTCCAGTACATTTTAGGGATAAAAAGTCCATAATATGAACGGTTCAAAGAAAATTTTATTTCTTCATTGCCGTTATGTAATACAATATCAAAGCTACCAGAAAGGGCAACAATAAATTCATGTTGCTCTTTAAAAGCATGGCTACCGCGAGTTTCTCCACCGGGTACATCATAAATCCAGTAGGTTCTAGCTATTTCGAAAGGCAGTTGCTTCGGATTTTCGAAGAAAGAAAGGTTGCCTCTTTTATCAATAATCTTAGGAAGATTTATAATTTGTGGAGTCATTATTTATTTTCTGTTATAATCGTCCTCAATTCTTACAATATCATCTTCACCAAAGTAGGTTCCGTACTGAACTTCAATAAAAACAACAGGTTCAGCGGTTTTGTTTTCAATTCTGTGATGTGCACCCTGCGGAATACGCACAACTTCGCCGGGTTTATAGTCTTTCACCTCTTCATTAACGGTAATGGTGCCTACTCCGGAAACAATAGTCCAAACTTCTGCACGGTAATGGTGATACTGCAGTGAAAGTCTTCCTCCAGGGTTTACTTGTATTCTTTTTACTTTATGGGTGTCTGCATCTTCCAAAACCCAATATTCTCCCCAAGGTCTAATATCGTGCTCCATAATAGTTTTTTTTATATTATTTAACCTATAACGTTTTCTATAATTTATTTTTAAGTTTTTCCCAAAATGTTTTTTCTTTTGCAGCATATCCATAACCATATTTGTTTCCGTAACCAAAATAATCACTACTTACATCATTTAGTACAAAAGCCACATTTTTAATCTTGTTAGATTCAACTGTTTTATTTGCGAAATTTATCAATTCTTTTTCTGTATATCTAGATCTTACTACATATAGAGTTACATCTGCTAATTCAGAAATTAATAATGAATCTGTTACTAGCATTAATGGTGCTGTATCAATAATAATGTATTCATAATTCTGAGCAAGCTGATTCACCAAGATTTCTAATTTTCCATTAGAAAGTAAATCAGTAGGGTTTGGTGGGATGCTTCCAGAATACATTACATCAAGATGAGGATTAAAAATACTTTTATGTATTAATGTTTCTAATTCCATACTTTCATTATGTAAATATTCCGTAAGACCACTTAAGCCTTTTCTTTCGGTATTATATCTCTGAAGTTGAGGGTTTCTTATATCTGCACCAATAATAATAGATTTTTTACTAGGAGTAGCTATTGTTAATGCAAGATTAACTGAGACAAAAGTTTTCCCTTCTCCTTTTACACTTGAAGTAACCATTATTACTTTCCCCTTTTTCTTCGGAATCATAAAATTCATATTCGTAATCAAGATTCTGAAAGATTCTGCTAAAGGAGAATTGTCATTTATTTTTACTAATTCATCAGTATTTTTATCAATTTGAGGAATTTCCCCAATCACTGGCTTAGCATTAGTAAGTTTTTCAATATCATTTTTTGATCTCACTTTATCATCAAAGAGTTCAAATAAATAGATTAGTGAAAAAGGAATCAAAAGTCCAAGCAATAAACTCACTATAAAAACAACCATTGTCTTCGGAGCTACCTGTTTATTTTTAAAAGCCTTATCTACAATTCTTGCTTTTGGAGCTGTAACCGCAAGGGATATCTGGGTTTCTTCTCTTTTTTGTAATAATAATAAATAGAGAGACTCTTTAATTTGTTGCTCGCGTTCTATACTTCTAAACAATTTTTCTTGCGCTGGTATTTTTGCAATTTTACCCGAAACTAAACTCTGCTCTTGTTCATAAGTACTTACAGCCAACTGTAATCCGTTTTTGTTTTTTTGAAGATTTTGTAAAATGGTTGGTCTTAAATTATTAATTTGAGACGTAACTTCTATTACTAATGGGTTCTGAGGAGTAGCATTCTCTAATAACCTATTTCTTTCAAGAATTAATTGATTATAAGCTGAAATATTGGCTACCGCTCCAGGGTTATCTAATCCAATATTATTAGGAATCACTTGATAGTTCCCTTGTCTGGAAACAAATGAGATTAAGCTATTTGTTAACTCTAATTGTGAGGCTAATTCTAGTTCTTTGGCTCTAGCTTCTGCAGAGGTTTTAAGGCCTAGTTCTCCTTCAACAGCTAAATCAGTAATTTGATTGTTTCTTTTAAATTGTTCTTTTTGATTTTCTACATTTCCTAAATCTTTACCTACGTTTGCAATTCTTTCTTCAATAAATTCGGCAGTTTTCTTAGACTCTTCATTTTTATCATTAATTGCATCTGCATTGTAAACTTCAACCAAGTGATTAATTATATCCTTTGCTTTATCAATATTGGGATAATTCATTGATAATTTAATCACCGTAACATCTTTATTTACTAATGAAGCATTAATTAGTTTTTGATAGTCAATGGTTTTGTTTTCAATATTAGAAACATTAATAATGAGTTCATCTAACTTTTCTTTGCTAGGCTTAAAAATTTTGTTTTTAAGAATAATAACATTTGCATTCGGCAGAGATACTACTTTATTAAAAGTAGTAACCGTAGTAAAATCTTCCTTGTTTGTTATTGTAATTTTCTCTCCTTTTAAAGAAAGATATAATGGTTCTGGTTTTTTTTCGGTATTTTTTTCGTTTACTATTTTTACGATAATAGGAGAAGTTTTCCCAAAAACTTCGGAATCTTTAAAAAATCCAGGTTTATAAATATCTGTTTCTAAACCTAAATCTTTGATTACAGTTGTAATGAGCTTCTTAGACTTTAAAACTTCAATTTCATTATCTACCCCATCAGAACTCATCTTACCTAGTCCAGATAAATCTCTCAACATTTCAAAGTCTTGCCCCCCCAATGACTTTTTAGAGTCTTTGATGAGCACTGTAGAAACTACCTCATATATTGGGTTTTGTGTTTTTAGAAAAAAATAAGCAATTAGTAATGTAAAAATTCCACTTAATGCAAACCATTTCCATCGTTTAATGTATGGTCTGATGAGTTCATTGATGTGAATTTCTTCTTTTTGGAAACTATTATTGTTCATTTTCTAATTTTTAAAAATCAAGGCTAAAATTGTTACAACGATTGAGGCTACTGAAATGTAAATACCTGTATTAGGGTCTAATCTAGAAGTTTTTTGTTTAGTTTCATTTGGAGAGACAATAATCACATCATTTTGTTTTAAGTAAAAAAATGAAGAATTTATAAAATCTGCTTTGGTAAGATCTAATCTTTGCTTGGTTATTACACCATCTACATTTCTAATGACCAAAATATCATCTCTATTCCCATAAATTGTTAAATCACCTGCTAAACCCAATACTTCTAATAAAGTAGTCTGTGCTTCGGGAATATTATATGTTCCAGGACGATTTACTTCTCCTAGCACAGTAATTTTATAATTGGTATTTTTAACCGAAACCTGAGGATTTACCACATATTTTGTTATTTCTTTTTTTAAGATTTCTTTTAAATCCTCCGTTGTTATATTTTCTGTACTTATTTTCCCCACTACTGGAAAATCTATATTTCCTTGAGAATCTACAATATATGTAGGACCTGAGGTAGAAGTCTGATTTTGAGTAGGCATATTATTACTCGCAGTAGAATATTGTAAAATTTGTCCCGAAGAAAAATTTTGGTTAAAGGGTCTTACCACATCCATATCTTTTGCGGTTACCAAAATAACGAGTTGATCATTTGGTTGTATTGTAGATTTTGCATTTTTCATCGAGGCTTGTAGTGCCACATTTTCGATGTTTTGCAGGTAATCTAGTTTTTTTTGGCTAGTACAAGAATTTATAAAAACAAATACTAGATTTATTAATAAAACAAAAATATTTTTCTTCATTTATTAAATTTATAATTAAAATTATACAGTTCTGCTGTAAAAGTGCCTTTTTTAGGACGTACAATATAGGATTTTCTTTTCTAATAATAGATGTTTAATGCCGTTAAAAACCTTTGATAATAGAATTTTGTATGACAATTTTTATATTTATTTTTAACAGCTTCGCTTAGTGAGTCCCATATTTTAACACCCACTTTATTTTATTCTTATTTATTATCATTCTTTTCATTTATACCAACGTAAAAATAGTAAATTTTGTATCCTATCTCCATTTTTAAGTTGGTGAAATGTAATTTTCTATATTATAAATATCTAAAGACTTTATTTCATTATTTTTCATTTTCTCTAACAAGCAAAAAAATCTCATGATTTTGTCATGAAATTTATTGCTGATTCAAAAAACTTAGCTTTTTAAAATGGTTTGTAATAATATTCCTCAGCATTGTAATATCTATTCAATTGAAGACTTTTATAAGGTGTTTATTAATTTTTAAAGAAGAACCTTATTTAAAATAAATCTTAGTGTTATTTTAACGATCTAATTTTTCGAAAATTGAATTATTGCTGATGAATTCTGGCACCATATTTTTAAGGATTCTAACAATTTGATTATTATCGTGAGATAGTGTAGCGTTTTCTATTTGTTCTAATAAATCTTTTATTTCATTATATTCCTTATGAGGATCCATAGAAACCATTATTTTATGGTGAGGTGTTGGAAGATTTTTTGTATTATCGCTTAATAACTCCTCATATAATTTTTCTCCAGGTCTTAATCCTGAATATTTTAATAGAATATCTTTTTCGGGTTCTTTTCCTGAAAGTTTAATCATTTTTATTGCTAAATCTTTTATTTTCACAGGTTTTCCCATATCAAAGACAAAAATTTCGCCTCCTTTTCCCATAGTAGAGGCTTGCAGCACTAATTCGCATGCTTCAGAAATGGTCATAAAATATCTAACAATATCTGGGTGGGTAATGGTAATGGGCCCTCCTGCTTCAATTTGTTTTTTGAAAAGTGGAATTACAGAACCGTTGCTACCTAAAACATTTCCAAATCTGGTGGTAATAAATTTGGTTTTATTTTCTGGTAAAAATTGTAAAGATTGTACTAATAATTCTGCAGATCTCTTAGAGGCTCCCATTACATTGGTAGGGTTTACCGCTTTATCTGTAGAAACCATTACAAATGTTTTCACCTTATTTTGAACAGAGAGTTTTGCCAGATTTTGTGTTCCCAATATATTTACCCAAACTGCTTCGTGAGGGTTATTTTCGATCATGGGAACGTGTTTATAGGCCGCTGCATGATATACCAAATCAAAATTGAATTTTGTAAAGATGCTTTCGAGTCTTTTTTTATTGGTAATATCTGCTAAAATGAATTCAAAATCTATATCTGGAAATTTTTCGTTCATTTCCAACTGGATTTCGTGCAGCGGTGTTTCCGCTTGGTCTACTACTACTACTTTAGAGGGTTTATATGAAGCTACTTTTCTCACAATTTCGCTCCCAATAGAACCTGCACCTCCTGTTACTAGAACTGATTTATTTTCATGAATTAATCTTACTTCTTCATTTTCTATACAAATAGGTTCTCTATTGAGTAAATCTTCTATTTGAAAGCTACGAATATTGGTATGAATTTTTTCAGGATTGAATTCTTCCACCAAAGGAGCTTGAAAAATTTCCATTTCTTTCTCTAAAAACAAATTCACCCATTCTGTTAATTCATTAGCAGATAAATTTTCTTTAAGAATTAAAATCCCATCTATTTCTAACTCTTCTTTCGGTGTTTTAATAAAAGTCTCTTGAGTCATGATGTCTAGTCCAAAAATTTTGGCATTTCTAGAATCATTTCTCTTGGTTAAAAACCCTTTTAATTTATATTGTAGATTATGACTTTCGATGATAGAATTTGCGATTGCTACCGAATAATCAGAAATTCCTAAAATTAATATTCTTTTTTTAAGAGAATTGTCTTTGTACTCCTTAATCCAGCGAAACATTTCCTTCACAAAAAGACGAAACATAAATAACGTACTAAATGAAAAAAAGAAAAAAACGATAAAGAATGATATGTTTTCAGGAACTGAATGATCATAGACCATATTGTATACTCCAGAAAGAGCCCACAGTGTAAATGTAGTTGCTACAACAGACCATAGTAGATTCAATAAATCATAAAAAGTAGAGTGTCTTATTATACCTGCGTATGTTTTAAAAACATACATATAAAAAAGACTTACTGCTATTATTAAAGCATAACCTGCAAAACTTTCTGCTATAAAATCGGAATGGTTTAGAACTTTTTCTAAAATTTTGAATGAAAAGAAAGTAGAAACTCCAATTAAAAAAACATCTA
The DNA here is from genome assembly GCA_041909215.1 of Cloacibacterium sp. Lineage (GTDB taxonomy): Bacteria > Bacteroidota > Bacteroidia > Flavobacteriales > Weeksellaceae > Cloacibacterium. Next base: position 12,732 of record JAYRDY010000036.1, read on the forward strand.
TTGCGATGATGATGTATCTTGGTAAATATCTTATATTGGCTAAATTAAGTAAAACATTTACCTCATTCATCTTGTTTTCTGGTTCATTTTTCTGAGTCATCATGGGTGCTTTTAATCTTTATATGGTTGTCTACCGAAAAGTATACATGCAAATTTACATAAATCTAAATAATTTTCAAATTTGTTTTATAGTTATTTGTATTAACGAATTGTAAATTGAATGCTAAATGGAGAGTGCCAAGAGCCAAGAATCAAGAATCAAGAATAGAGAATTAAGAATTAAGAATGGAAACTTGAGATTGTAGATATAAGGATATAAGGTAAAGTTGGAAAGTTATAAAACTGTAAAATTTTAAAAGTAAGAAAGGGGAAATTTCAGAACGGAGAATAGGGGAAGGATGTAAATGCTTGGAATTATAGGAATATCTTTTCAGATTGTGCAGTTAATAAGATGTCTATTTCAGAAAATACACCTTTGTTTTATCTTTTGCAAATTTCAATCTCTCTTTTATAATTTCGTTTACCATCTCTATGGAATTTACACTGAGAAAACCTAATCTTACATTCCCATTTTGACCCTCTTTTATTTGATAATTAGTAGGAGCATAAAACGTTTTCAGGTGAGGATATTGATTGTATAAAAAATGAATCCTTGGTAGATGTAAAGCATCCGAAACCGCAATTACAGAAACATCATTTCCTATCTTCTGAGTAAAAGATTGAATTTCTGTAAAAGTATTATCTGGAGTGGTTAATACTTTTATTTTACTGGACGGAACTCCTAAAGAAATAGCCGCATCTCTAGCCACTTCTGCTTGAGATTTTAAACCATATCTCGAGTGTCCCGAAGTTACTAAAACGGCGTTGGGATAAGATTACATTAATCTAACCGCTTCAACCAAACGAGTAAGAGATGTGGGAGATAACTGCTGTGATGGATTCAAACGTTTATCTAAAATATATCCCGCCCCAAAAACATGAATATAAACCTGTTGTTTATTATTGGCTGGCAAAATTCTCTTTTGACGATTTTCTTCATATTTCATCCATTTTGCTGGTAAGTAATAGGTAGAAGTGGCTATCCAAAGCACTCCAATAGCTAAGGTTAGTCCCCAATATATTTTACGAGTTCTGCTATATTGATATACCAATAATGCTCCTGATAACAAAAAAAAATTATGAATGGTAAATACGGTTAAAAGCCAATCTTTCATCGTAATTATATTGCAAATTCCTATTTAAATGAATGAAATATTGAATCTAAATAAGATTAGAAAGCATCAAATAATTAAGTTTCATTCATTGATGTAAAGCTTCCAATCTATTTCGGTAGATTTTATCATATTGAGATGTCCTGGACAAATGAAGGAGTTTTCGTCTGTAACCATTTTAATTTTCAAGGCAGATTCTTTCGCTTGTTGTTTATTT
>JAYRDY010000037.1:0-13839 GCA_041909215.1 Cloacibacterium sp.
TTTAACGATATTTTGTGTTTATTTTGCATTATCAATTATTTAATCATTTAATTCTATGAAAAATCTAAAATTAGGAATTTCAGCATTGGCACTTACACTTGCCTCTACTGCTTTCGCTCAGACTACTACTAACCCATGGGTTATTGGAGTTGGTGCGCATGGAGAAAATCATGTAGCAGCAGGTGGAAAAGTAGGAGATGTATTTTCTACCGCATTTGGTGGAAACGGAGGTGAATTGTATAAAATAAACAATTTTACAATTACTCCACCATTATCTAAATTAACAGTTGCAAGAAACTTAAACAAATATTTTGTTTTAGACTGGCAAACTACTGTTGGTAATGTAGATAACAAAAGAATCGGTATGGGTAAAGAGTTTTTCTTACAAACTGGTCTTGGTTTACAATTTAAACTAGCAGGTTTTTGGAATGAAGATTCTTGGTTCGACCCATTCTTAAGAGTTGGAGCTAATTATTTAAGACACGACTATTCAGGACAAGCTAATGCTATAGACAGCAAAGGAGATAACATTGGTGCTAACCATTTTTCAGTAGCAACTGGTATTGGTACTAATCTTTGGTTAACTAAAAACTTCGGTTTAGGTCTTCAAGGAGATTATGTTTCTACTCCAGTAGATAAATCTACATTTGGTAACTTCTGGCAAGCAGGAGCTTCATTATTATTCAGATTCGGTAATACCGATAGAGATAAAGATGGTATCAAAGACAGCGAAGATGCATGTCCAGACACACCAGGTTTAGCTCAATTCCAAGGTTGCCCTGACACTGATGGTGATGGTGTTGCTGATAAAGATGACAACTGCCCTGAAGTTGCTGGTCCAGTAGAAAACAACGGTTGCCCTTGGCCAGATACTGATGGTGACGGCGTTCTTGACAAAGATGATGCTTGTCCTAACGTTGCTGGTCCTGCTGAAAACAAAGGTTGCCCTTGGCCAGACACTGATGGTGATGGTATCTTAGATAAAGATGACGCTTGTCCTAATGTTGCTGGTATTGCAAGTTCTAACCCTGCAAAACACGGATGTCCAAAAGATGACGTTGATAGAGCTACTGAAGCAACAGGTGCATTACAAGGTATCTATTTTGACTTCAACAAAGCTACAATCAAAGCTACTTCTAGCGCTAAATTAGATCAAGCTGCTTCAATCATCAAAGAATCGTCTAATGGTACTTTCCTAATTACAGGTTCTACTGATAAAAAAGGTTCTGAAGCTTACAACCTTAAACTTTCTAGACAAAGAGCTGCTGCTGTAGTTGCTGCTTTAGAAGCTAGAGGAGTTAATGCTAACCAACTTAAATCTGTAGGTATTGGTGAAAGAGATGCTAAAGTTGCTGAAACTGCATCTAATGCTGAAAGAGAAGCAGACAGAAAAGTAGTTGTAGAAGCTGTTAACGGTGCTGCTTGGGATGCTCTTCAAAAATCAGACTTACCAGTAATTAAGAAAAAAACAGTTACTAAAAAATCTAAAAAATAATTAATTATTTTAAGATAATATACAACACCCTCAAATTTGAGGGTGTTTTTTTGTGTTTATTTTTGTATTTTTGCATTCGTAAATTTTATAATTATGGGACGCGCATTCGAATATAGAAAAGCATCTAAAATGGCCAGATGGGATAAAATGGCCAAAACTTTTTCTAAAATTGGGAAAGATATCGCTATAGCTGTAAAAGCTGGTGGACCAGATCCTGAATCTAATCCAGCGCTTAGAAGATGTATTCAAAACGCTAAAGGAGCCAACATGCCTAAAGATAATGTTGAAAGAGCAATTAAAAAAGCTTCTGGTGCAGATGCCGAACATTATGATGAGGTAACTTATGAAGGATACGGACAAGGAGGCGTTGCTTTTTTCGTGGAATGCACAACCAACAACCCTACTAGAACCGTTGCCAACGTAAGAGCAATTTTCAATAAGTTTGATGGAAACCTCGGTAAAAATGGCGAACTTGCTTTTATCTTTGATAGAAAAGGTATCTTTACTATTGATAAATCTTTAATTAAACTAGATTGGGACGATTTTGAAATGGAAATGATTGATGGGGGTGCCGAAGAAATTGATAGTGATGAAGAAGAAGTAATGATTACTACTGCGTTCGAAGATTTCGGTTCTATGTCTCACAAATTAGATGAGTTAGGCATTGAAGCAAAAAGCGCAGAATTACAAAGGATTGCTAACAACACCAAAGAAGTAAACCTAGAGCAATTTAAAGCCAATATGAAGATGCTGGATCGTTTTGAAGAAGATGATGACGTACAAAACGTTTATCACAATATGGAAATTACAGATGAATTAATGGATTCTCTATAAAAACAAAAATGCAGATATTAAATCTGCATTTTTTTGTTTTCAATAATTAATTAGAAATATTTTTACGATAAAACATCAATCAAAACAAAAGAAACTTCTTCAGAATTTTGAGAAAAAATTTCTTTTAAATTTTTAAAGCTGATGTCTCCAACAAAATAACCTTGTTCTTTATTACCATAATATTCATCAATATTAATAAAATACGATTGAAATTTGTCTGCATCTTTTGAACGATGTCTGAAGAGAACTTTCAAGACAAAATCTTCCGTTAATTTTAGATTTTCTGAGTTCGATATTTTTTTGTACTCATATCTATAATCATACGCCAAAGCAGAAATATCAGACAAAACAGCACTTGCAGTTGGCAGAGAACCTGCACCTCTACCGTAGAAAAACTGTTTATCAGCAAAAGCAGTTTGTACTTTCACTCCGTTGAAAACATCATTTACCGTAGAAAAAGTATCGGTTGACTTTACAAATTTCGGGATTACCAAAGCTGCTACTTCATTATCATTTCTTTTTTGAGCGTAAGCCAATAATTTAATTTGAAGATTCTTTTCTTTGGCAAATTTGAGTTCTAAATCTCCCAAATTCTGAATTCCAACATTAAAAACATCTTCTGGAGCTGTCTTAATCCCGAATGAATGCGCCAAAAGAATTTGCAGTTTAGAGCGCGCATCAAAACCTCCTGTATCCAAAATCGGGTTGCTTTCTGCATAACCTTTTTCTTGAGCTTCTTTCAAAGCATCATCAAAACTCAAATTATCCTGAAATGTTTTCGTTAAAATATAATTGGTAGAACCATTTACAATCCCCTGAATAGATTGCAAAAAATCATTATTATAATATTCCTCTAAATTTCTGATGATGGGGATACTTCCGCAAACCGCCGCTTCGTACAAAAACGGAACGTTATATTTCTGTTGCAGTTCATACAATTCCTCAAAATGTTCTGCAATTAATTTTTTGTTTGCAGAAACCACTGCTTTCCCTTTTTTTAGCGCAGTTGTTACAATTTCATAAGCCGCATCAGCATCATCAATCAACTCTACCACAACATTTATATCATCATCATTCAGAATTTCATTTTTATCAAAATGAAAGTGTTCTGGCGAAATATTTCTGGGTTTATCTTTGTGCTTTACCACAATTTTTTTAATGGTTGCATCCACCGTTTTGCTTTTGCTAAGCACATCATAAAGTCCGGTCCCTACAACACCATAACCAAACAATCCTATCGTTAATTTCTTACTCATTTTTAATTTTTTGGGCGCCTTTTCCGCCTTCCACTCCCGCTTTTTTACCTCCGAGGCTTCACCACCGCAGTAAAAAGAGCTCCGTTCAAGTCGGGGCGCAGTTTCGTTATATTTTCACTTTTTTGTCTAAATTAAAACTTCTATTTAATTCAGAAAATCAAAATATTTTTTTAATAAAGTTTTTATTTTATCAGTTTCTAAAAGAAAACCATCATGCCCATATTTAGACTTTATTTGCTCATAACTTGCATTCTGAATGTTACGTGCAATATATTCTTGCTCACTCACGGGGAAAAGAAGATCGCTATCAATCCCAATTACCAAAGTTTTTGCTGTTATTTTGGACAAAGCCTTTTCCAAAGAACCTCTGTTTCTGCCTACGTTGTTAGAATCCATAGATTTTGAAAGAGAATAATACGCTTCTGGCGTAAATCTTTTTCTGAGTTTCGCACCTTGATATCTTTGGTAAGAAGCAGCAGAAAAATCATCAGCTGCGTTAATATCGTCAACCTGACTGTACTCGTACGTTTTATAATTTCTGTAAGAAAGCATTGCAATCGCTCGGGCAGCATCAAGTCCTTTTTCGCCCAATTCCAAAGCCATTCTTTGCGCTTCGTTGAAGGCAATTCCCCAAGAAGAATGCTTGCAATTGGTGGCAATTACAAACAGATTTTTAATCAAATCTGGATTAATAATACTCCACTCAAGACATTGCATCCCTCCAAGAGAACCTCCTAAAAGAAAATCAATAGAAGTAATATTAAGAAAATCTGCCAATTTCTGATGCGCCAAAACCATATCTCTAATGGTAATAAGTGGCTTCTCTACATCACTTTCAAAAGTAGTTCCGTAGCAAGAACCCAATACATTGGCGCAAATAATCGCGTGTTTTTTTGTGTTGAAGATTTCGTCTTTACCAATCATTTCTGGCCACCACGTTTCTGCATCAGAATTGGCAGTAAGCGCATGACAAATCCAAATGATTTTTTCGGCGTTCTCTATATTTCCATAAACATTGTACGCAATTTTCACATTGCGAATGAGCGTTCCGTTTTCGAGAACTAAATCTCCTATTTCTAAATATTCTAACATCGTTTTAAGTTCAGATTTCAAGGGTTTTGTTTAAATACTCTTGCTGGCTCTCGCTGATTTGGCAGATCAAACATCTGCCTAATCTGCCTAATCTGCGAGATAAATAAATTCATTAGGTTTTAAATCATAAATCCAAAATCGTAAAATTCGTTTATTCAGATTTTAGAAAAAGATTGCTCTAAATCTGCAATAATATCATCAATATGCTCAATTCCTACACTTAGTCTCACTTGTCCTGGTGTAATTCCTGCGCTTAATCTTTCTTCGTCTGAAAGTTGTTCGTGCGTGGTAGAAGCAGGATTGATGATTAAAGTTTTAGCATCACCAACATTGGCTAAATGAGAGATTAATTCTAAATTATCAATCAATTTCACTGCTGCATCTTTTCCGCCTTTCACTTCGAAATTAAGAACACCTCCGAAACCGTTTTTTAAATATTTTTTAGCGTTTTCATAATCTGGGAAACTTTCTAATCCTGGGTATAATACTTTTTCTACTTTCGGGTGATTTTCTAAATATTTTGCGACTTTCAACGCGTTTTCTACTGTTCTTTCTACTCTTAAAGACAATGTTTCCACACCTTGAAGCAATAAAAACGAATTAAAAGGAGAAATAGCAGGCCCGAAATCTCTTAATCCTTCAACTCTGGCTTTAATCGCAAAAGCAATATTTCCGAAAGGTCCGTTTACGCCAAAAACATCAGAGAAAACCAACCCATGATAACCATCTGAAGGCTCAGAAAGCAATGGAAATTTACCATTTCCCCAATCGAAATTTCCTGCATCAATAATAATTCCACCGATTGAAGTTCCATGACCGCCAATCCATTTTGTAGCAGATTCTATTACAATGTTTGCACCGTGCTCAATCGGGCGGAAAAGATAACCCCCAGCTCCGAAAGTGTTATCAACAATTAAAGGAATGTTATGTTTCTTAGCAACAGCAGAAATAACATCGAAATCTGCAACATTAAGTGTAGGATTTCCGATGGTTTCTAAATATAATGCTTTGGTATTTTCATCAATTAATGCTTCGAAATCTTCTGGATTATCATCTTTTGCAAATCTAGCATCAATTCCAAATTTTTTGAAAGAAACTTTGAATTGATTATGACTACCTCCGTACAAATAAGGAGATGTAACGAAATTATCTCCGTTTTGTAGAATATTGGTGATGGCGATAAACTGCGCTGCGTGACCAGAAGCTACCGCTAAAGCAGCAACTCCGCCGTGTAAAGCGGCAATTCTTTTCTCGAAAACATCTGTGGTAGGATTCATTAATCTGGTGTAGATATTCCCGAATTCTTTCAACCCAAAAAGATTGGCAGCGTGTTCTGCACTATTGAAAGTATAAGAGCTGGTTTGGTAAAGCGGAACGGCTCTAGAATTGGTGTCTGTGTCAACTTGTTGACCTGCGTGTAACTGTAAAGTTTCAAATTTTAAATTGCTCATTTTTTTAAATTTTTTAAAAATTAATAATTAGAGCAACCTATCTTAGAAAATTCTTGACGAAAGAGCATAAAAAAAACTCTTCCGACAAGTCGAAAGAGTTTATATGATAGTTGAGAACTATTTTAAAACTGATTTCTGACTTATCTTTCCCGATTTCTCGAGTTGAATTTGGCACCTTACGTTCGTTTCCGATGCAGGTTGCCAAGGTTTCTTAGGGTCAATTCCCTCCACCTTTCTGAATAAGTTGCGTGTTAAATGATCTTTTTCTGTCTGCAAATATAATAACAAGTTTTTTAAATAAACAAGTTTTAATTAAAATTTTTTAATTTTTAAGAATAAACATTTAAAAACCTCACTAATAAGTACTTCAAAAAAAAATATCATCAAAAAATGAATTTCTTTAAAAAATCTATTATCTCATTTTGAGATAATGATATTTATTTGTATTTTTACTGAAACAAAAAAATCAATTCTTATGTTTAAGAAAACTGCCTTAATTTGTTTGCTTTCGCTGTTTACATTACAGGCTAAAGCACAAGATAAAAAGACACCCGTTTATTTAGATGATAGCAAACCTATAGAACTGAGAGTGGAAGATGCTCTGTCTAAAATGACTTTAGAAGAAAAAGTAGGTATGTTGCATGCACAATCTAAATTTAGTTCTGCTGGCGTTCCTAGATTAGGAATTCCTGAATTTTGGACTACTGATGGTCCACACGGCGTTCGCCCAGAAGTAATGTGGGATGAATGGGAACAAGCGGGTTGGACTAACGATTCCATTATTGCTTATCCTGCTCTAACTGCTTTATCTGCAACTTGGAACAAAAAAATGTCTTGGAATTATGGCAAGGCATTAGGTGAGGAAGCAAGATACAGAAAAAAAGATATTCTTCTAGGCCCAGGAGTTAACATTTATAGAACTCCACTTAACGGAAGAAATTTCGAATATATGGGTGAAGATCCTTTTCTTGCATCAAAAATGGTAGTGCCTTATATTAAAGGAGTACAATCTAATGGTGTTGCCACTTGTGTAAAACACTTTGCCTTAAACAATCAGGAACAATTTAGACATACCAGTAATGTAATTGTTGATGATAGAGCACTATATGAAATTTACCTACCTCCTTTTAAAGCTGCGGTTCAGGAAGGTGATTCTTGGTCTATTATGAGTGCTTATGATATGTATAAAAACCAATATGCCAGTCAAAATCAATATTTATTAAATGATATTCTAAAAAAAGAGTGGGGCTATAAAGGCGTTGTAATTTCTGATTGGGGTGCAGTAAATGACACCAAACAGGCTATTATGAACGGACTTGATATGGAGTTCGGTAGCTGGACAAACGGTCTTTCTGAAGGCGCTAGCAATGCTTATGACAATTACTATTTAGCTAATCCTTATCTTAAATTGATAAAATCTGGAGAAGTTGGCACTAAAGAACTAGATGATAAAGTAAGAAGAATTTTAAGATTAGCTTTTCTTACCACAATGAATAAAAACAAACCTTTAGGGAATATTGCTTCTGAAGAACATAGAGCTATTGCTAAAGAAATTGGTGAAGAAGGTATTGTACTTCTTAAAAATCAAAATAATGTATTGCCTATTAACCTTGCTAAAACTAAAAAAATAGCAGTAATTGGTGAAAATGCTATTAAAATGATGACCGTTGGCGGTGGTTCTTCTTCATTAAAAGTAAAATATGAAACATCTCCTTTAGATGGTATTAAAGCAAGATTTGGAAAAAATGCAGAAGTAAACTACGCACGTGGTTACGTAGGTGATGTTGGTGGTGAATACAACGGTGTTAAAACAGGAAAAGACCTTACAGATAAACGTTCACAAGCAGAATTAACCAAAGAAGCGGTTGAATTAGCTAAAAAATCTGACTTTGTAATTTTTGTGGGTGGACTTAACAAAAGTGATTTCCAAGACAGCGAAGGTAATGATAGAAAAGAGTTAGGCTTACCTTATAATCAGAATGAACTTATCTCTGCTTTAGCAAAAGCAAACAAAAATTTTGCAGTATTAATGGTATCTGGTAATGCTGTAGCAATGCCTTGGGTAAAAGAAGTACCAAGTATTGTACAGGCTTGGTATCTAGGCTCTGAGAGTGGTAATGCTATTGCTTCTATTTTGGCAGGCGATGCAAACCCTTCTGGTAAATTACCATTTACTTTCCCTGTTAAGTTAGAAGATAATGCTGCACACGCCGTAGGAGAATATCCTGGCAATAAAGAAGAATTGGCTTTAGGGAAAGGAAAAGATCAGCAAAACCCTATTAACATCACTTACAACGAAAGTATTTTAGTAGGTTACAGATGGCATGATACTAAAAATATAAAACCTCTTTTCAGTTTTGGACATGGTTTAAGCTACACCACTTTCGAGATTGGACAAGCTAAAGCAGACAAAACCAATATTACTGAAAACGAAACCATCACTTTTACGATTCCTGTAAAAAATACTGGTAAAAAAGCAGGCGCAGAAGTGGTTCAACTTTACGTTAGCGACTTAAAATCATCTGTTTTAAGACCAGCTAAAGAACTGAAAGGTTTTGAAAAAGTTTATCTAAACCCTGGCGAAACTAAAAATGTAACCATCACTATTGATAAATCTGCTTTAAGCTATTTTGATGCAGAAAAGCATGATTGGGTTGCAGAACCAGGCGATTTCGAAGCATTAATCGGGAATTCTTCCGACGCGATAAAAACAAAAATTAAGTTTTCACTACATTAATTTTATTATTTCTTAGAATCGGAAAGGGCAGCTTCATAAGAAGTTGCCCTTTTTTAATAAAAATATAAACTATTCTCTTACGAGTGGCATAGTAGAACATCTAAGCAAGCCTCCCATTTTGGAGACTTCTCGGTAAGGTATTTCTTCAACAGTAAAGCCCCAAACATCTCTTAAATGATTATTCATTCTGATAAAAGTTTTGTCTGAAACTACCACTTCTGGCGAAATAGAAAAAATATTAGGATTCATTTCAAACATTTCTTCATCTGTAATATTAAAACAGTTTTCTTCTCCGAAAATATCCACAATAAGTTCATAATCACTTTCATCAACAAACCCGTTTTTATAGATAATACATTTATCTTTACCAATAGGATTGAAGGTACAATCTAAATGCAAAACGCCTTCATAAGGGATTTTATCATTCTTTTTAAGATCCAAATCAATAATTCTTTTCTTCGGAAAATATTCTTTCAAGATTTCAATTGCGTACTCATTCGTTCTCGCCGTTTTGAAACTTCTGTAATCTTCGCTGTAACATGTACCAATAAAGAGATAATCATTCCAAACAATTACATCTCCGCCTTCTACGTGAGCGGTTTCTGGCAGATTAATAATTTTTCTCCACTCTACTTTTTCGAATATTTTTCGATAAGCCTCCTGCTCATCAGCACGATCTTTAATCACATTAGAGATAATCATTTTGTCTTCAATAACAAAAGCCACATCTCTCGCAAAAACCTGATTGTAGTCTTTAATAATTGCAGGACGAAGCACTTCTACATCATACTTTTTGAGAACCGCTTCAAAGGATGTAACCTCCGAAATAATGTCTTCTTCTTTAGGGTAAATATTATGCTCAATAGAATAGTAAGATTTGGCATCGTAGCTTTCTTCTAAAGCGGGAACTGGCCCCATAGACTTAGGCTGACCAAGTACTACTGATTTTAATTTTCCTGTTTCGTTTTTGATGTTAAGTTTCATCTTTTTTTAATTGATTTTTCTTGAAAAAAAGCGTTTTTTTCAAGCTCATTTTCGCAAATTTATATAAAGGAAATGATGTGAAAAAATTTTAAGAATAAAAACGAAAAACTCCCTAAAAAAAGGGAGTTTTACAAAATATTATTGAATATTTATTCTAAATACCGAAGAAAATTATCTATTCTCCATTGGCACATAATCACGTTTTTGTGCACCTTGGTAGATTTGTCTTGGTCTTCCGATTGGGTCATTATGAAGTCTCATTTCTTTCCATTGAGAAATCCATCCTGGTAATCTACCTAATGCGAACATTACGGTAAACATTTCTGTTGGGATACCTAATGCTCTGTAAATAATACCCGAGTAGAAATCTACATTTGGATATAGTTTTCTTTCTACAAAGTAATCATCTTCTAGAGCAACTCTTTCTAATTGCATTGCAATATCAAGAGCTTTATCGTGAATACCCAATTTATTTAAGATATCGTCTGCAGCTTTTTTAATGATTTTTGCTCTTGGATCAAAATTTTTGTAAACTCTATGTCCGAAGCCCATCAATCTGAAAGAATCTTCTTTATCTTTCGCTTTTTTAACATATTTTTCTACATCACCACCATCATGCTCAATCATTTCAAGCATTTCAATTACTGCTTGGTTAGCACCACCATGAAGTGGTCCCCATAATGCAGAAACTCCGGCAGAGATAGAAGCGAATAAACCTGTATGTGCAGAACCTACCATTCTTACTGTAGAAGTAGAACAGTTTTGCTCGTGATCTGCGTGTAAAATTAGTAATTTATCTAATGCTGCAACCACAACTGGATCAATCTCAAACTCTTCATAAGGTCTTCTGAATGTCATTTTATAGAAATTCTCAACATAGTTAAGAGAGTTATCTCCATGATTTAAAGGGAAGCCTTGAGTTTTTCTGTAGGTCCAAGCGCAAAGATGTGCAAATTTAGCAATCATCAATTCTGCTGCGTGGTCTAGATCTTCTTTAGATTTTACATTTACTGCTTTTGGATTAAATGCTGTAAGCGCAGAAGTTAATGCAGATAAAACCCCCATTGGGTGAGCAGAACGTGGGAAAGCATCTAGAATTTTCTTCATTTCTTCAGCAACAAAGTTATAATTCTTGATGTTTTTCTCAAAATTACTGAACTGGTCTTTGTTTGGCAAATCACCATGTAATAACAAATACATTACTTCTGTGAAGTTAGATTTCTCAGCAATTTGCTCAATAGGATATCCTCTGTAGAATAGTTCTCCTAAATCTCCATCTAAGTAAGTAATATCACTTAGTGTAGCTCCTGTGTTCTTATATCCTAAATCTAGAGTAATAAGACCTGTTTGATCTCTTAATTTAGAAATATCAATCCCTCTATCACCAATTGTGCTTTCTACGATTGGATATTCGTAGGAATTACCATCGTAATTCAATATAACTTTATTATCAGACATCTTTGAATAAATTTTTTGCTAAAAATACAAAAAAATGATGGGCTATTACAAACTTATTGTTATGCATTACGATATATTTTCTCAATTTATAAGATAAATTTGCTAAATAAGTATAGTTTTCGCAAAATAATATTCTTTTTTCTAAAATATTATGCGATTTTATGGCAAAAACAGTAATGTAAACACTGAAAAAAATGTAGTTTATACTACTTATTAATAAAATGCTTTTTGCTGTAATAAAAAAGTCCTTCTACATTAAGTAAAAGGACTTTGTATGATAATTTAAAAAACTATTATCTTTTAATTTTAAAAGCGTCTAAACCTGGGAAAATTGCATTTTCGCCTAGAGCTTCTTCAATTCTTAATAATTGGTTGTATTTCGCCATTCTATCAGAACGAGATGCCGAACCCGTTTTAATTTGTCCACAATTACAAGCAACAGCTAAATCTGCAATGGTAGCATCTTCTGTTTCACCAGATCTGTGAGACATTACAGATGTATATTTGTTATGTTGAGCCATTTGTACTGCTGCTAAAGTTTCAGAAAGAGAACCAATTTGGTTTACTTTAACTAAAATTGAATTTGCAATATTTTCTTTAACACCTCTAGAAAGTCTCTCTACATTGGTTACAAATAAATCGTCACCAACTAATTGTACTCTATCCCCAATTTTTTCGGTAAGCATTTTCCAACCTTCCCAGTCGTTTTCTTGCATACCATCTTCAATAGAAATAATTGGATATTTATTTACCAATTCTGCTAAGTAAGAAACTTGCTCGCTTCTGCTAAATTGTGCAGAATCTGGCGTTTGGAATTTTCTGTAATCATAAACTCCGTCTTTATAGAATTCTGATGAAGCACAGTCTAATGCAATCATTACATCATCACCTGGTTTGTAACCCGCTTTTTCAATCGCTTGTAATAAAGTATCTAAAGCATCTTCTGTTCCTTTGAAGGTTGGCGCAAAACCACCTTCATCACCTACCGCGGTTGATAAACCTCTATCGTGAAGAATTTTCTTTAGGTTATGGAAAACTTCAGTTCCTTTTCTAAGTGCATGAGAGAAAGAATCTGCTTTTACAGGCATTACCATAAATTCCTGAAATGCAATTGGCGCATCTGAGTGAGAACCTCCATTAATTACATTCATCATAGGAACAGGTAACGTGTTAGCATTAACACCACCAATATATTTGTAAAGAGGTTGTCTTAATTCTGCAGCAGCAGCTTTAGCAGCCGCCAAAGAAACACCTAAAATTGCATTTGCACCAAGATTTCCTTTATTATTAGTTCCGTCTAAATCAATCATAATCTGATCGATAAGATTTTGATCAAAAACTGGTAAACCAACGAGTTCTGGAGCAATAATTTCTTTTACATTTTCTACCGCTTTTAAAACTCCCTTCCCCATGTATTCAGAACCGCCATCTCGCAATTCTACCGCTTCGTGTTCTCCTGTAGAAGCTCCTGAAGGAACGGCAGCGCGCCCCATTGCTCCACTTTCGGTAAATACATCTACTTCAATTGTTGGGTTCCCTCTAGAATCCAAAATTTGTCTTGCTTCAATAAATGAAATGTAACTCATATTTTATGCTTTTGGCTAATAGTTAGTAACTAATAGCAGGTTAATAATATCTTATTTTTCGCATTGCAAATTTACGTAATATTTAGCAAATGGAGGTTATGATTTTTGTGGGGTATTTTTTGTATTTTTAAAACATAAAATCCTTCAAATTTTATTTAAAGATACTTATTAATTTTTAAAAAATTGCAATGAAAAAATCTTTTAACTATATCTTAATATTAGGCTTCATAGGCGTTATCAGCTGTGATAAAGAAAGCAAAACTGCTATAGAAAAGGAAGTAAAAATAATCAAAACAATAGATGCTAATGGAGTAAGCAAAACAGATTCTGTAATTTTAGAAAAAACCAATTTAGAGGGCAAGATTACCAAAACCGAAAATAAAATTCAAAAACAGGAGTACGTTTATCGTGCTTTTGATGGTACGGAAGCGAGTGTAACTTTTACTACGGGAATTAAGGAAGGTAACTTCATCCTTATCGAAAGAAATAAACTCAAGATAGAATTGCCGCAGATAGAAAGTGATATTTATGAAAAAGATGGTATAAAGGCTGTAAGTAAAGGAGATTTACTTACCATTACCCAAAACGGTCAAGTTTTCGAGTTAAATCGTAAAAAATAAGCATAAAAAAACCATTCAGAAATCTGAATGGTTTTTTATTTATAGAAATTCTGAGAATTATTCTTCAGTTTTTTCTTTTGTAGCTTCAGCTTTTGGCTCTTCTACTACAGCAGTTTCTTCTACCACTGGAGCAGCTACTACAGCAGCAGCTTCTTTCTTAGTAGATCTTCTGCTTCTTCTAGTTGCTTTTTTCTCTTCTGCATTAGGATTGTAAAGTTCATTGAAATCTACAAGCTCGATTAATGCAGTATCTGCAGCATCACCAGGTCTGAAACCAGTCTTGATGATTCTAGTATAACCACCATTTCTGGTAGCGATTTTAGGAG